>JBAYVY010000209.1:0-6641 GCA_041674345.1 Phycisphaeraceae bacterium
AAAGTATCACGAAATCGAGTCGTATCTCAGCAAGGAATGGCGAGCGATCTTTATACAAGAACCGACGAATCCTGAGTAATCCGCCGATCATTCATCGTCGAAGTAGGGCGTTGCATCGGGCGGGGTGGCCGGGGGCGGGGGGGGCAGGGGCAGGTCGGGGTGGAGTTGACCGCGCAATAAACCTTCATTCCACCATTGTTGCCGAAGCAGCCGCGCCTGCGCCTGGCGGATTTCGGTGGCGCGCGGGTCTTGGTGCTGGGACGGCACGGCGGCCAGTCGCAACGGGATGGTCATCCGTTTTTCATCGCGTTGAATGGTGAATCGCACCTGTGTGCCGGGCGGGCGCTGCTGGATGGCGCGGACGAACTGTTCGACGACGACGCGGGTGGCCTGTTGATTGTCGGTTATGTTTTTCACCGGAGGCAGGGGCTTGTCGTCGATGGCGACGATGACATCGTCTTGGCGCATGCCGGCGGCCTGCGCCGGGCCGTCGGGGAGAATGTTGACGACCATGACGGCGGCGGTGCCTTGGTCGTCGAGTATGCCGGCGGCGGGGATGATGCCCAGGTAGCCGGGCTGATGGAGTTCGGCATAGCGAGGCACGACCAGACGATCGAAGCAGTGATCGCCGAAGCGACGGAGGCGCATGCGGATTTCAGCGTCGGGGGTGGCGTGATACATCGCGGCGATGCGAGGCAGCGCGGCGGCGATCCGCGCTTCGTTCATCGCTTCGAGTTGCGCCTGGGCGGCTTCGCGCTTGGGATACTGATCGTCGCCGAGCTGTTGCAACAGCGCATCCAGTTGCGATGCGGACATCGCGTCCGGCGTATCCACGACCGCCGCCGCCGGGTGCGGCACTTCCGAGGGCGGGGCCACTTCCGGGGGCGGGGGATCGGCCTGGCCGAATTGCATCGCCATGATGAGCAGCAGGGAGGCGGAAATCATCGCACGGATTGTAGCGTCCGGGGCCGAAACAGGCGATTAATTTTCACATCGCTTCCCGATTCGACCGATAAATACGGCAGCGAGATTCGTCGCGACATGGAACGCAACCGTGAAACATGCGAATCAACAACCCGCCCCCGCCCCCGGAATAGCCCCCGGAATGGCCCCCGGAATGGCCCCCGGAAGCGTTGCCGGAACCGCCCCCGGGTGGCTGTTGCTCGATTGCGACATGACCGACGTGCAACTGCTGGAATTGCACGGCGGACACGCGGCGGTATTCAGTTCACGCAGCCCGATCAAACAGACACCCAATGAAGACGCCGCCGCGGTACTGGGGTTTGAACCTTCCGGGGACGGCACTCCCGGGGACGGCACTTCCGGGGGCGGGGGCGGAACGCTGGTGATCGCCGACGGCATGGGCGGCGTGCGCGGCGGCGAACAGGCCAGCGCCGCGGCCATCGCTTCGGTGCGAAAAGCATTGGCTCATTCGCAAGGCGCGGCTCGCGGCGCGATCCTCGACGGCATCGAACGCGCCAACGCGGCGGTACTCGCCCTGGGCATCGGCGCGGGTACCACGCTGGTCGCCGTGGAAATCGACCATGACTACGCCCGGCCCTATCACGTCGGCGATTCGCAGGTGTTGCTGGTCAGCCAGCGCGGACGCATCAAGCATTGCACCATCGCGCACGCACCGGTGGCGATGGCCGTGGAAGCCGGCATGATCGACAGCTTCGATGCGATGCACCATCGTGACCGGCATCTGGTGAGCAACTATGTCGGTTCGCCGGACATGCGCATTGAGATCGGCCCGCGCATGCGAATCGCCCCGCGCGACACGCTGGTGCTGGGGACCGACGGCTTGTTCGACAATCTGCATATGGAGGAGATCGCGCGGATCGTCCGCAAAGGTTCGCTGCACGACGCGGCGACGGCGCTGGCGCACGCCGCTCGCGGGCGCATGGACGAAGCCGACCCCCTGCTGCCGCACAAGCCGGACGACCTGACGTTCGTGATGTTCCGGCTGAAAGATTAGAGCGGAGGGTGTGATGGCGCGTCATCCGCATCCTGTCCGCCGATTCAAGAACCGGCCCCGACGATCACAAACTTGTCGAACACCCGGCGGATTTCCTTGCGGGCTTCCTCCGCGTCATCTGGTTTGTCACTGTTAATCAATGACCGATCCAGTTTCGCCAGTGTCCGGCCCAGCGATGTGCCGGCCACGTCCTTGCGGATGGTGATCGGCTGATCCGATGCGTACAACTGATCCCATGCCGCGGTCACCACCGACCAGAATCGCTGATGGTTTTCCCACCACTTGCGGGCGTCGGCCAGTTCCTCGTCGTCGCCGCGCGTGTAAATGTTCAAACCATTCTCGCGTGCCAACACCCGATCCGGCTGTCCCTTACTTCCGGGGGCCAGTTTGTAATTGTCTTCGTGATGTGCCCAGCCGGTGGGTGTGATTTCGTGACGGTTGCGCGCCATCAGAATCTGGTAATCATCGCGTGTGGTGTATTCGCGCCGGGGCAGCGGTCGGGCTGTCAGGTTCGATTCCCAGTACGACAGATTCGCCTGATGCACCCACTTGCCATATCCGCAATAGCGCGGGCTGTCATCGGTGGAATAAACATTCTGAGTCCATGTGGCGTGCGCCTCGGTTTGGCTGATCGTGCGGGGTTGCCAGCGGTTGTCGCACTGATATTCCAGCAGCGAGCGATTCTCAAACCGCCATTCCTGCCGCCAGTGTTTCACCACCAATCCGTCGGCGGCGAGTATGTGCTGCAACACGATCCGCTTCGGCTCGTTGACAACGACGATCACCGCCTCGCTCGCCTGCTCGTGATACGGTTCGGCCAGTTTGTAACCGGCGACCAGCGGCACGGTCTCCTCGAAATTGAATTGCACATGGTAATTGCCCGCCATCGCCAAAATCGCGGCGCGATCCCGCTCCGGGTCAGCGGCGGCCGCATCCGATCCGACGCTTTGGAACGTCCCGCCGTGCGCCATCGGCAACGCGCCGAAGTCATCCGGCACGGCGTTTTGCGCGTGCGCCACGCTCACCGCGTGAAATCCGATCAGCATCATCAGCCAGAACGTATGGAAACTTTTCATGGTCATGCACCTCGATAAAACAGGCGAGCGGAAAGCGGCACGGGAGTCGGAACATGAGACCATCTCATGAGCGTCAATCGCCTCCAACTCCCGTCTTTTGACAATGTTCTTGTTCCTCTTGAAAACGAATGCTTCAGTTCGGGGATTGGCCGAGCCATCGGCGCATCATCGCGGGGTTCGGGGCGGCATCTTCATCAGCGTTACGAACGCAGCGGTTCAATTCGGTGTGCAGCGCCAGCAATTGCCGCCGCGTCAAATGCAGCGTCGTGTTCGCCACACGCAGGTGATAAACATCGTGAGGGCAGCAACTGAGTCGCACATGATGAGGGTCTTCAAGACACATGGGGCACCTCGATGGATTGGGCGTCATCTAATGAACAGGGGGGGCGGGCAAGTTTTATTTTCGTCGAAAAACGAACGACCCAATCGCCAGATCATTGGGCCGGGTCATCGTCGGTCTGGTCGGCGGTGTTGGACCACAGCGTCATGTCATCCAGTTCCTTCGCGGTCATCGCCGAAACGTGCGTGTCGAAAAAGCCCGTCAACGCCTTGTGACGAAATCGTCCTTCCGGCAGACCGATCACGCGTGATGTTTCCACCACCTTCCACGCATCACCTTCGGCTTGCCACATATGCCCGTTGGCACGCGGCGGTGTGACCCAGTAGTGGCCTTCATTCCCCACCGCCCCGCCGTTGCGTCGCTGCGCCTCGGCGAACACGATCAACCGCGCCGGCTGGCGTACTTCCGACGTTCTGAACACCACATGCCTGCCGATGTTCGGTCGGGCCGTCATGCCCATGTCGATGAAACCCTTGTAAAACGGGCTGTAATATCCGCCGACGTACACCGCGTTGATGCCGAACGTCGGGCCGACGCTCAGCGCATATGCTTTGCTGAACGCTTCGCCATCGCTGTCGCTTGCCGCGGGGGCGTCAGGCGCGCCGCCGGCGCTGTAAAACACGTCCCATGCGTTGGCGACATGGGGTGCCAACCGCCAGGGGTAACGATTGACGACCGGGGGGCTGTATGTTCGCCCCTGATCGCTGACCGTGAGGGTCGCGCCGTTGATCGAACCGGGGGCGTAGCCGTACAGCAATTGCCCGTTGTAATCATTGGCATAGGTGGTGTAACCGACCATGATCTGTTTGAGATCGCTCATGCCGCGGCACTGTCGGGCCATCTCGCGCGCCCCGGCCAGCGCGGGCACGAGTACGCCAATCAGCAGCGCGATGATGCTGGTCACGACCAACAGTTCCACCAATGAAAAAGCGCGATGGCGCATGGTTCACTTCCTTTCGGTGCATCCCGCTCCACTTCCGGGGGCGGGATGCACCCACGATCGCGTTAAGCAAAACGACGACGAATCAATGCCAATGAACCGAGCCCCAGCAGCGCGATCGACATGGGTTCGGGTATCGCGGTGATCGGGTAAGCTGCATCGGTGATCGCGGTATCGATGCGCAATTCCGAAAAGCTGGAATGAACGATGATGTCGGAAGCGATTTCAAAATCACCGGTGTGGTCGGGCAGGAAGAACTCCCAGATTTCTTCGCGTTGCGTGACGATGCCGAACGAACTGTTGACCAGGCCCTCGAACAGAAGGTCGTGGCGCAGGGCGCTGGCGTTGTCGCCGCCGGGGATCGCATTGCCCAGCGTGTCGGTGATGTGCAACGTATCGGCCAGCACGCCTTCGCCTTCGTTCAGCGTGGCGGAAGTTTGCACGATGACGTGTGTGCCTTCGCCGATGGCACCGGTGTAGTTGGAGATCGTGGCGACAAAACCGTAGTTGGTGCTGAAGGAATAAAAGTTACCGCTGCCTGCGATGAAGCCGGGCGCGACGGCATCAACGGTGGGCGCGGTGAGCGTGGCGGGGTTTGCGGTCCAGCCGACGTCGGGCGTGTTGCCGGTGGTGGCGGTGAAGGTGTCCCATTCCTGATAAGTGGTGTTGCTGTCACCAACCGACCATTGGGCGGGCGCGACAAAACTGGTGGCGGCGGCGGAGGCCGTGCCGGGGGCGGTGAACAACACGATCGCCAGCATGGCGGACGATGCAACAGTGAAAATCGAACGATACATCGGAACATCTCCCAATTTCGGGCGCGACCTGCACCCGTCCACCGCGAAGGTGGTAACTGGACACAAGCATTCGCTGCGACCATCGCAGCGAAACCCTGTGCCTGAAAGTTTCCGATGAAGCCCCCGGGATTCGCCCCCCCGGATTTGCCTGTGGGCCAGTCATGGCACACAATGAGGACGGCGGCAACCTTCACCGGTTGTCTGTCACGGGCGACCAGCCGACCTTGCAACGGGATACGCTGGTCGCCCTGTTTTTTTGAGCCGCCCATCACACCCATGGGTGAAACCGGCACCCGTCGAGCTGGTTTGTTATTGCAAACAAGTCTCAACAACATCAAAATACCTCGGTATTTTATTTTGTCAAGACATTGTTGAGACTAAATCTCACAAATAAATCGGCGCGGGCAAAATCCCCCCCCCGCCCGTCGGTGCGCGTCGGGGCATCACCCCCGGCGCGCGAAACTTGTAACCCGCCCCCCGGCCCGCTATTCTGTGACGTCTTTCCTCAATCCCTCATCCGAAACACCGGATTGGCAGGCCGCACATGAGCATCCTCGTCGATAAACACACCAAAGTCATCTGTCAGGGCATCACCGGTTCGGCCGGGGCGTTCCACACGAAAATGTGTCTGGAATACGGCACGCAGATGGTGGGCGGCGTCACGCCGGACAAGGGCGGCCAAACCGACGCGAACATGCTCCCCATCTTCAACACCTGCCGCGAAGCCGTGAAGCAAACCCATGCCACCGCCACGATGATCTTCGTACCCCCCGCCTTCGCCGCCGACGCCATTCTCGAAGCCGCCGACGCCGGACTGCGCACCATCGTCGCCATCACCGAGGGCATCCCCGTTCACGACATGGTCCGCGTCAAACAAGCCCTCACCAGCTACCCCGAAGCGCGACTCATCGGCCCCAACTGCCCCGGCATCATCACCCCCGGCCAGTGCAAAATCGGCATCATGCCCGGTTACATCCACACCCCCAAATCCGGCGCATCGACCGGCAAGGCCATCGGCATCATCAGCCGCTCCGGTACGCTCACCTATGAAGCGGTGTGGCAGACCAGCGCACGCGGCATCGCGCAGTCCACCTGCGTCGGCATCGGCGGCGACCCGGTCAAGGGATTGAACTTCATCGAACTGTTGGGCATGTTCAACGCCGATCCCGAAACCAACGGCATCCTGATGATCGGCGAAATCGGAGGCGACGACGAGGAACGCGCCGCGGAATACATCAAGCGACAGGTCGGCAAACCCGTCGCCGGTTTCATCGCCGGTCGCACCGCCCCGCCCGGCAAACGCATGGGCCACGCCGGCGCGATCATCTCACGCGGCTCCGGCAAGGCCGACGACAAAATCGCCGCGATGCGTGACGCCGGCGTGATCGTCGCCGACAGCCCCGCCGACATGGGCCTGGCCATGGCGCAGGCGTTGGGCCTGCCCGTCGCTTCCGGGGCTTCCGACGCTTCCGCCGCGTAACCTGCTCGTCCATCTGACAGATTCCGCCTC
>JBAYVY010000210.1:0-6597 GCA_041674345.1 Phycisphaeraceae bacterium
GAACATGTCGGACTCCTTTCCGATTCGCAGAGGGTGAACTATCCGCGAACATCGGCAGGAGTCCGATCTTTTGATGGAGGGAACCGCGCATAATTCACGCTATAAAATCGGCAAAAGTCGAGCCAAGAAGGGCCATCCCGTGCTTCGGGTGCGGTCAATAGCCGGGCTGGTCGATTTCGAGGCGGTCGAGTTTGAGGTTCCAGAGGATGCGGCGGGCGAGGATGGGTTTGGGCTCGTCGAGTTGGACGATGTTGACGCGGCGTCCGGGCTGGGCTTCGATGACGGCGGTTTGGGCCGCTCCGTCGTAGTGGAGACGATGGGCGGAGATCAGACGCTTATCGTCGCGGATTTGCACACCGCCCTCGGCGAGGATGTGGTCGATGTCGATTTTTTTGTTTTTGCTCGCGGCGAGCGCTTCGATGCCGCCGATGCCTTTCATGTCGGCGGTGAGCCGGTGGGTCTGCATTTGGACGCTCCCGGAAGTTTTTCCGGCGGGCTGATGGGTCATTTCGACATTTCCGTCCATGACGACTTCGGTGCGGGAGGCGTCCATCGTCATCCAGCGGTTCCAAGTGAACAGCGTCGCGCCGCGTCCGGTCAGATGGACCGCGCCGTCGGGCTGCGGCGATTCGGGGCCGGCGGCGGCGCGATCGCGGTAATCTTCCAGCAACAGCGTACCGGCCCCGTGGACTTTGGCGATCTCGCGATCGTTGTCGAAACTGATGCGAGGACCGGCCAGACGCAACCGGCTTTCGAGTTGATGACGCGTCGCATCCAGCCAGCGCGATGACAGCAGCACCACGTCTCCGCCGGCCGCCATGCTTTTGAGCATGGACCGGCCCTTGAGTTCGACGCCTTGTTGTTTGGCCAGGTCGCGGTCCGTCAGTTCCATCACGACGGTCGCGGCGGTGAGTTGGTTGTTTTCTTCGGGGCGGTCGGATTGATCGGCGACAACGTGACCGTTGACTGTCAGCAGGTTGCCGATCTGGTCGAAGGACATGCCGTCGGTCCAGGTGACGTGCAGGGTGCGGGAAGAGGGGTTTGCGGTTTGCGGTTTGCGGTTTGCGGTTTCAGCCGCGGCGTCCTCGCCGCGCGTCTTTTCTTGTTGTTCGTAATCGAACCGGCCTTCGCCGTCGGCGGTGACACGTTCCTTGGCGCGGTTCAGTTTGAGTTTCGCCACGCTCAGCGTCGCGCCCTGTTGGTCGATGACCACCGGCCGGCCGGTGAGCGTCGCCAGGCCCGTGGCGTTGTCGGCTTCCAGTTGATCGGCGGACACCCGTGTGCCGTCCGGCATCGTCAGTTTCACGTGATCGGCGGCGACGATCTGCGCCACGTCGATGCGCGGCTTGCCCTTGTTCACCGATGATTTGTCCGTGAACGTCGCGCTCAACGCACCGGCGGAAACCGTCTGCGTCTTGTCGCTGACCCGCACATCACCGCTGGCCACGAGGACGGTGGGGCGGATGCGGCCGTCGGGCGATTCGTCGGCGTCCAGATGCAGCGTTTGGGCCGCGATGCGACCTTCGTCCGATTGCGCCACCACATCGCCCGATGCGTCGATCGCGCTGAAGCGACGGTTGCGGCCGGCGCGGTCCGGCTCGAAATGCACGGCCAACTGTTCGCCCCGCATCGTGAATCGCGGGTCGCTCACTTCCACCTTGCCCGCGAACCGGGCTGTCTTCAGCCCCGACGGTTTTTCCTTGCTCCGCGTCAACAACAAATCAACATGATCGGCCCAGCGAATGGCGAAGCCCGGCGGCAGGCCCTTCTGATTTTCCTTCTCGGCTTTGGACTTGATGTGACCGGCCCCGGCGAGTTGACCGGCCTGTTCATCCAGCCGAAGCGTCAGGGCGTCGGCGGTCACCTCGCCCAACGCGGGCGATTCGATGAGCAGCGGAAATTGCGCGCTGCCGATCGCGGCGACCTGTTTGTGATATTCGTGATACTGGGCGTTGGCGCAGGTGATGACGTCACCGGCGTCGCTGCGCATCGTCACGGGTTGGCCAAGCCCCCGGAAGTTTAAGAGCAGATCCTGGTCGGTGCGGAGCTGTGCCGGTCGCTCGGTCACGGGCGTCACGACCATCTTGCCCGACCAGGTCATAATGACTTCTTCGGAGGAGGGGCGAGGGGCGAGGGGCGAGGGGTTGGGGATGGCGAGCGCGGCGGCGGCGGGGTCGGTGGAGACCCAAAAGGGGTCCGACCCCTTTTCCATCTCCGTGCGGCGGGTTTGCAATCGCGCGATGTTGCTTCGCCGGTTGAACGCGAAATAGCCCAGCATGTCGTCGGCGTCGATCGAACGTCCCCCGCTGCGCACATGCACCGACCGCTCGAAATGCACCTGGTAATACTGCACCTTCGCATCCGCCGCGGCCGGCGCGGTTTCGGCGGGCTTTTCCGCGGACTTCGGGGCGGATGAATCCGCCCCGCCGGTTTTATCTTCCGGGGGCGTTACTTCCGGGGGCGTTACTTCCGGGGGCGGGGTGTATTTCAGGTATTGGCCCTGTGTGATTTCCATGTAGTCGATGCGTTGCTGCGGTTCGTTGTAAACCAGCGTCAGCCCCGTCCCGCGAAACTCCGCGTTGCGTCCGGTCAGCAGCACATCGTCCGTCGAGTCCAGCTTCCCCAGCTGCGCGTTGAACGTCGCGTCCCGCAAATGGATCGTCGCCACGATGTCCGGCGAATCGTCGCTCATGTCCAGCTTCAAACCCTTGCGCGTTTCGTAAATCCGCACCGTCACGTTGTCCTTCAGCGTACCCTGCTGCGGAATGTTCTGCGGCGCGACCACCGTCCCGGTGTTCGATCGCACGTCGATCACCCGGTTGTCCGCCAGGTGGAAACGCGACTGCGGATGCGTCACCAGAAACTCGCCCTCAGCCAGCGGTTCGAGTTTGTCGTAGCGGAACTCCTCCACCAGCCGCCCGGTCTTCGGGTCGGTGCGTTGAATCCATCCCCCCGCGCCTTCGCCAGGTCGGGGCAGGTGGGTCGCCGTCGCGTCCGGCTTGACGAACTTGTCCGGCAGATGCGACGGATCCACCGCGATCGGCCGGCGCGTTTCGTCCAATCCCAGCCCCAGCATCCAACTGATCCCCGCGATCAGCAGAAACACCCCAACCGCCCCCGTCGCCAGAATGGCCAGCTTTCTCAGCATCCAAGCCCTTCCCTAAAAGTCGGAAGTCGGAAGTCGGAAGTCGGAAGTAAAATCATTCGCGTCATTCTAACGGTTTTCCCGCCGATTCTCCCGGTGCGTTGTCCGGGGGGCTTTAACTTCCCCCTTCCGACTTCCCCCTTCCGACTTCCGACTTTCTTCACAATCCGTATTGATCCAGCACCGCTTCCCACTTGCCCGTCGCTTTGAGCAGATGTTCCACCGCCTGTCTCACCGCGCCCTGTCCGCCGTTCAGCGTCGTCACATACTTCGCCACCTCTTTGACTTCCGGGGGAGCGTCGGCCACCGTCATCGGATACCCCACTCGCATCAGCACCGGCAAGTCGGACAGGTCGTCGCCCATGTACGCCACTTCATCCGCGTCGATCCGCAATCGGGCGCACAAATCCTCGAATCCGATCAGCTTGTCATGTTGCCCCTGCGATACGAAGTCGATGCCCAGTTCCCTGGCTCGCCGGGTGGTCGCCTCGCTGTGACGGGCCGACAGAATCGCCACGGTCAGCCCGCTGTGCTGTGCCGCCTTGATGCCCAGCCCGTCGCGCACGTGGAACCGCTTGGTCTCACGCCCGTCGGCATCGAGGTAAATCGACCCGTCGGTCATCACGCCGTCCACGTCCAGCAGCAATAATTTGATATGCGAAAGGTCCATGAGGAGGGCGAGGGGTTAGGGGCTGGGGGCATTGAGTCGGCTGCGGAGTGTCCGCTGAAGTTTATGCAGCATTCTGCTGATCTCATCCGCTTGCGACATCATTGAATCGTAACACGTCTGGTCGATGAATGTCCGCCGCGGCGCCAGTGTCAATTGCGTTTCCGATTCCGCCAGCGAGCCGAGCGAGATGGAAAGGTGATGCAGGTATTCCCGCGTTCCGTTGCGCGCATGACCCGCCGCGATATTGGAGACAACCGAGGTGGATGATCGAATCAACCGCGAACCGAGCCGATATTGTTCGCATGAAGGGAAGCGACCGATCACGTCGTACGTCCGGTCGGCGTAATCCAACGCCTTTTGCCACACCGTCAGATCCCGATAGCTGCGAATCGCCATGTCTTTTCCTATTCCCTCGCCCCTCATCCCTCCACCACTCGCATCCCCACCCAATCCTGCACGTCGATCAATCCGACCGGTTCGCCGGCGTCGTTGACGATCGGCAACTCGTCCAGCCGTCGCTCGCGCATCAGTTGCACCGCGTCGCGCACCACCGCCGCATCCGTCAGCGTGCGCGGCGAGCGGGTCATCACCTTCGACATCGGCTCCGTCAACGCCCCCGCACCGCGCTCCGCCAGCAACCGCCGCAAATCGCCGTCGGTGAAAATGCCCGACAATTTGCCCTTCGCATCAATCAACAGTATCGCCCCGGCCTGCCGGATCGCCGGCTCACTCGCCGCTTGCGGCTTCGCGAAGCCGCAAGCGGCAGTGAGCACCTCTTGCACCGTCCGGTCATCACGTATCAGCGGCAGATTCACGCCGACTTTGAACCGCATCATCCGCGTCACCGGCATCAGTTGCCGGCCCAGCGATCCGCCGGGGTGCCGCTTGCGAAAGTCATCCGCCGTGAAGTCGCGTCGCTCCGCCACCGCCAGCGACAGCGCGTCGCCCAGCGCGAGCATCGCCGTGGTCGATGCGGTGGGCGCCAGGTTGTGCGGACATGCCTCGGTGACATCGCCGATGCACAGCGCGATGTCGCAGATGCGCGCCAGGTGGCAATCCGCCGGGCCGGTCATGCAGATCGTCGGCACGCCGTCCTGCCGGACCAACGCGGCCAGCGCCAACACTTCCTCGGTTTCGCCGGTGTAACTCAGCAGCAGCAACAGGTCATCGCCGCGGATGCGACCCAGGTCGCCGTGCATCGCTTCGGTCGGATGCAGAAAGTGGCTGGGCGTGCCGGTGGACGAAAGCGTGGCGGAAATTTTCTGGCCGATGATGCCGCTCTTGCCCAGCCCGCTGACCACCACCGCCCCCTTGCAAGCCGCGATTCGGCCCACCGCCCGCGCGAACGATTCGCCCAGATGCGCGATGACGTTCATCACCGCCCGCGCCTCGGCCTCCAGTACGCCTCGCGCCATCGCCATCGCATCGCTCTTCGTCGTTTGGTTGACGGGATTCACTCGGTTACACTCGTGGTAAAGTTAAACCGCCATTATCAGCGGTATGCCCGTTCGTGACAACCAGTGTGCGTCCTGCGGCCTGCGTCTTGCGGGATGCGTCCAGCAAGACGCAATCCGCAAGACGCAGGCCGCAGGACGCAATCCCCCATGCACGACTATCGCGTAGAACTCGATCAGTACCACGGCCCCCTGGACCTGTTGCTCTATCTCATCCGCCGCGACGAGATCGACATTCACAACATCCCCATCGCGCCGATCACCGAACAATACATGCACTACCTGGGCACGATTGAAAAACTCGACATCAATCTCGCCGGTGAGTTCCTCGTCATGGCCGCGACTTTGATGGAAATCAAATCGGCCCTGCTCATGCCCAAGGACAAGCGGCCCGGCGGCGCATCGGACACCGGCGACATGCCCGCGTCCGAAGACCCGACCGATCCGCGTTACGAACTGATTCACCAGTTACTGGCCTACAAGCGCTTCAAGGACGCCGCCGGCCGACTCGATGACAACCGCGAATCGTTCGCATCCCGCTTCGCCCGATCACCCGGCAAGGTGGACTTGGGCGAGCAACAGGTGGAACTGGACCTCGATGATGTGTCGCTGTGGGATTTGGTCGAGGCGTTCACGCGGATGATGGAGCAGGTCGGGCTGAAGAATCACCAGCATCAGGTGGTGTCGGACGACACGCCGATTGAACTGCACGCCGCCGATCTGGTGGATCGGTTGCAACGTGACGGGCCGATGGTGTTGCAGCAGGTGTTCGAGGGGCGGAAACATGGCGAGATGATCGGGCTGTTTCTGGCGACGCTGGAACTGACGCGGCAGCGGCGGCTGCGTGTGACGCAGCCGGACAAGGCCGGGCCGATCATGCTGGAATTGCGCGATGAAGCGGAAGTCGCCGCGGAGATCGAACGGGAGGCGCAAAATCCCGAACGTCCGAAACCCGACCCCCGGCATGTCGATGACTTCGACTGGCCGGACGATGCGATGCGTCAGCGGTATTTGAGGCGTCAGGAACGCCGCGCCAAAGGCGAGTTCGTGGAGGAGGACGCGGAACTGGAAGCCGACATCGCGGAGTTGAAGGCGAAGGAAATCGGGGAAAATGACGAATGACGAAACTCGAAATCCGAAACAGGGGGAAGGCCGACCGTTTCGAGTTTCGGACTTCGGATTTGATTCGTCATTCGGATTTCGTCATTCGTCATTATTTCTTGGTAGGAGCCGATGACCAGCCGTAATTCACATCGCACATCGCACATTGAACATCGCACATTCCCGTTGACGCTCGCGCTCGGCCTCGCCGTGATCGCGCTGTGCGA
>JBAYVY010000211.1:0-6586 GCA_041674345.1 Phycisphaeraceae bacterium
AGGGGTTCGGGGGGGAGTTGTGCGAGGACGCCGAGTTCGTGGACGAGGCGTCCGCCGTCGTGTCCGGTGTTGACCAGTGCGAGGAGGACGGTGGAGTAGCCGAGGAGGAAGGCGACGGAAAGGAGGGTCCAGAGGAGGGGTTTGAGTTTGTCGCGGAGGATGAGTCGGGTGATGAGGAGGATGATGTAGATGCAGGTGAATACGATGGCGAGGACTTTGGTGATGTCGGCCAGTTCGGTGTGTGCGTGGAGGACGGCGTTGATGGCGTCGGAACGGACGACGAGTTCGGCGGCGGCTTCGCCGGCTTCGGCGACGATGAGCGTGCTGACGGTGCCGAGAACGAGCAGGACCAGACCGGCGGCGCTGAAGGCGCGACCCCACGGGCCGCGCGGGATGCCGAGCAGGACGAACAGTGGGGCGATGAGCAGGAGGACGATGGGGAAATGCACGATCATCGGATGAATCGCGTTCCACGGGGGGATGGGCGGAAGCTGCCACATGATGTTGCTCCTGTTGTGTGCGGCGGGTGCGAAGGGCGAAGGGAAGAATCCGCCGATCACTGCATGATCAGCGGATTCATCGTACCGCGGGGATGTCGGCAAAGTCCATCGGCGCGGACAAAACTCAAAACTCATTGAACGAGTTTGAAGTTGTCTTTGCTATTGAAGCAGGAGGGGCATTTGGCGACGGGCATGGTGGTGAGGGTTTCGCCGCAGATTTGGCAGACGTAGAAATCGCGGGTGCCGGATCGCCATTGATCGAGATGGTCCATCGCCTGCTGATAGAGCTTGGCGTGGGACATTTCGGCGTTGCGTGCATAGTTGAGTGATCTCAGGGCGTCGGATTGGCGGTCGGCCTGGGCCTGCTTGATGAAATCGGGGTACATGGTGTCACGTTCATATGATTCGCCGGCGACGGCGGCTTTGAGGTTTTCGGCGGTGGTTTTGACGGCGGGGGTTTCGATGGTCGCGGTCGGTTCACCGCCCAGTTTGCGAATCACCTCGGCGTGATTGCGGGCATGAAGTTGTTCAGCCATCGCCGCGGCGCGGAAGAGGGACGCGACTTGCGAATAGCCCTCGGCATCGGCCTGTTTGGCGAACGCCAGGTATCGCAGATGCACGTTGGATTCGCCGTTGTAGGCGGTCTGCATATTCGCAAGCGTGGTGTTGGATTCAGCTCTCGCCATCCCCGCCGCCCCGCACAGCAGGACTATCGCGGCCAGGACGGTGGTTTTCCGGCGGATTGACACATTCGTGAACATTCGCAGTCTCCTTGTAAGTGGTTCGACCCATTTTCATCACTCATAATAGATGAAACGCGGAAGAGGGGGATATCCTTCGCGGGTCAACAAAAGCGTGACGGCGTGGGATTGCGTTTCTTTTGACTGGCCGGATAATGCAATGGGAGTCTCGCGTGACGGAAACCGTCGAAATGTTGAGCGACGCGCGGTTGATGGCCGGGCTGTCACGTGGCGACATGCGATGTCTGGGGGAACTGGTGACGCGGCATCAGCAGGCGGCCAGGCGGCTGGCGTATCGGTGGCTCGGTTCGTGGGATGACGCGGAGGATGTGGCGCAGGATGCGTTTGTGCGGGTGTTGAACGCGGCGGGGCGATATCAGCCGACGGCGAACTTCACGACGTGGCTGTATCGCATCGTGGTGAATCTGTGCATGGATCAGAAGCGCAAGCGGGGCCGGCGGGGCGCGGTGGCGCTGATGCCGGGGATGGACGCGGCGGATGCGGCGGGCGGCGCGGCCGATGCGCTGGCGCAACGCGAACAGGCGGAACGTGTGCGGCAGGCGATTGGATCGCTGCCGGAGCGACAGCGCATGGCGGTGATCCTGTTGCGATACGAGGGATTGACTTATCGTCAGATCGCCGAGGCGATGGAGACGACGGAGACGGCGGTGGATTCGCTGCTGTCGCGCGCGTGGGCGACTTTGCGGCGGGAACTGGCGGATGTATCGGCGTCGGGTGAAATACATCACTGAAAGCGAAGGGAAAAAAGCGCGGCGGCGTTGAAAGCATAGAACAATGGAACACATGGTCACACGAGAACTGATGGAGTTGGCCGCGGGATGCGTCGATACGTCGCGCCAGGCGGAGATGCACGGACATCTGGTGGAATGCGGAATTTGTCGCGCGACTTTTGCGGAGTGCGAGGCGGTGTGGCGGGCGATGGGAGCGTGGCATGTTGAATCACCGGCGGGGGAGGCGGACGATCTGACGCGGCGTGTGACGGAGGCGGCGGCGCGGGAACGGATGGAGCGGACGGGCGGGGCATATGGGCGCGGTTGGCGGATCGGGCCGATGCTGCGGATCGCGGCGATGGTGGTGGTGTCGGCGTCGGCGGGGATGCTGGCCGGTGTGTGGTCGATTTCGGGGGCGGGGGCGGTTCCGGGGGTGAGTGGGCGGCTGGTGGCTGAGAGGACATTGTTGTTGGCGGAGTTTCAGAATGGTTCGCCGGCGAAGTTCGCGCAGGCGATCGCGGGGTTTGATCCGGCATGTGTGCGGCGGGATGCGGACGCGGCGAAAAAGCAGACGGAAAAACAGACGGAGAAATCGCCATGAAACCGATGCGAATGATCGGCGGGATTGCGTTGTGTGTGATCTGCGCGGCGGGCGGGTATTGGGCCGCGAATCGTGCGGGGGCGTCGGAGCGTCAGCCGACGCGTGTGGAGATGTTGTTGCGATGGCTGGAGGTGACGCCGGAGCAGCGCGAGGTGATCGTGAAGGCGGACCCGACGTTCATCGACGAGTCGGCGGTGTTGGCGGCGCAATTGCGGGCCGAGCGGGCGAAGATGGCGGGTATGTTGCGGGCGGGTGATGCCAACGAATTGCTTTCGGCGCAACTGGAAGCGGCGATAGCGGTGGAGGAAGCATTGGAACGCCGGTCAGGCACGTTCGTGTTGACCATCCGTCCGCTGCTGAATGCCGGGCAGCAGAAGAAGTTGCTGGATTTGGTGGCGCAGGGATTGATGGAAAACGGCGGGGCGCATCTGCGCGACCCGGTGACGGATAGCGGGAAGTAGCGATGATTCCGGGGGCGGTTATTCCGGTAGTTTGGCCAGTTCTTCGCCGATGGCGTTCATCAGCGGCATGATGGTGGCGGCGGTGAAATCGAAGCGGATGCCGGCCGCTTTGAAAAGTTCCGGCAGGGGACGCGATCCGCCGAGCGCGAACGCATTGAGCAATTGCGACAACGCTTTGCGGGGGTCTTTGCGATAGTTCTGCCAGACTTGCAATGCGCCGAGTTGCGCGATGCCGTATTCGACGTAGTAGAACGGCACATGGTAGAGGTGCAGTTGGCGTTGCCAGAGGGATTCGCGTGCGGCTTCGCAGCCGGTCCAGTCGATGTGTTTTCCGCCGAATCGCTGCATGAGCGAGAGCCAGTGCGCGGTGCGCTGGGCGCGGGTGTGCTGGGGATTGGCGTAGAGCCAGTGCTGGAACTGGTCGATGGTCGCCATCCAGAGGAAGAACTTGACGATGCCTTCGAGGTGCGTGCGCAGCGCCCGCTGATGATCTTGTTTGTCGGTATAGAACAGATCGAGGTGAGGCCCGCCGAGCAGTTCCATCGACATGCTCGCCACTTCCGCGAATTCCAGCGGCGAATGGCGGAAATAAATGAGCGGTTGTTCGGCGACGGCGGCGAGATAGTGGAAGGCGTGGCCGCCTTCGTGGAGCATGGTTTCGACATCGCGCTGCACGCCGGCGGAGTTCATGAAGATGAACGGTTCTTTGGACAGTTCGAGCGACGCCTGGTATCCGCCGGGCCGTTTGCCCTTGCGACTGTCGAGATCGAGGTTTCGCTCGAATTGGAGTTTGGCGAATTGTTGGCCGAGTTTCGGATCGACGCGATGGAAAATCAACCGGGTTTTCTCGACGAAATCGGGCACTTTCTCCGGGTCGAAAGGTTTAAGCGCCGGACGGTTTCGGGGATCGACGGCGGTGTCCCACGGACGCAATTTTTCAAGTTTCATCGCGGCCTGTCGCGAGACAGCCAATTCCTCGGACAGCGGCATCACCACTTTTTCAATCGCATCGGCGAACGCGGCGCAATCGCCGGGGGTGTAATCGAATCGCTGCATCGACTTCCAGACGTACCCCCGGAAGTCGTCGAACCCGGCGTTCAGCGCGATCTGGTGTCGCAACGCGATCATGCGATCAAAAATCTCATCGCCCTTGTCGCGGTCGGCCAGCCGGCGGTCGGCGATCAGTCGCCAGGCCTGTTCACGCACCGCGCGGTCGGGTTCTTCCAGATACCGGCCCATTTGTTGTAATGTTTGCGTTTTGCCGTCAAACTCGACGAGCATCGCGCCGCACAGCTTGTCATATTCACTGTTGAGTTTCGACAGCTCGGTCTGCAACGGCACGTTCGCTTCACGGAAGATGCTGACATCGGCGTCCCATTCCCGACCAAGCTGCTTGAACGACGGATCGGCTTCCAACCCGGCGCGGGCGGCGCTTTGCACATAACGCTGCTGAAGTTTGAACATCAGCGGCGCGAGTTTCGGCTGGACATGTTCGACAAAGTACATGTACGCCTGTTCTTTTTCCGGCACATCGGTGTGACACGAATACTCGATGTTCACCCGCGACCGGTACTCGTAGATCGCGCACAGCATCGCCGACAGATCGGCCAGCCATTGACGCAGATCATCGGCGGTTTGCAGGGGCCGGTCGATGAGCCATTGTCCGAGCGGCTCAATGGAGGCGAAATCGGCGGGGTTGAAGGATACGGGTACAAAGGATGAAGTAGCGGAATCGGTGGTGGTCATGCGGGTGAACTTATGTAATGGAGGATTGAGTTAGTGGGTATCCGTGCCGACGCCTTCGAGGATGATCTGCTGAAGGGTGGTACGGTCGCCGAACCGCTTGATGGCGTCAAGGATTTCGATGCCGGCCAGTCGGCCCTGTTCGTCGTAATCGGCGGCGATGCCTTCGGCCAGATGTTTGGTGGTGACGGTGGTGTCTCGGAACGTGATCGCCAGCGCGTCCACCTGCGGGTCGTAAACGATTTTCATGATCGCGCTCCGTTAAAAATAGTAGGTATAAACCGTCACAACCACGATCCCGGTTTCTTCTTCAATAAATATCGGTCGAATGCGTTTGGTGGCGTAATGCTTGCCGTTCCACATCTGATTGTAGGGCATATCGAGGGAACATTGTAGGCGGCCCAATTGGGACGGTTCCCACGGCGAAGATTGGATTGCCTGTTCCACCTCCGCCGCGGTGAAGCCGCGTTTGGTGAAGTAGCTGCACGCATGAGCGGATAAACGGATGGGCTTGGGGCGGGGATGGTCGATCATGGAACACCAGATTGTTGGTAGGGGTCGAATGTTCCAAAGTGAAAATCCAGCGGAACCACACGCCGCTGCTTTGGCGGCCAATCGAGGATGGTTTGACCCATCGCGGTTTTCTGATCGGCGGTTAATTCATCGATCCGATGCGTTGGAATAAATTTCACATGCCATGACCAGCACAGTTCGGCGAGGCATCGAACATAGAGGTTCACGAGATGGCCAAATGGCGGCAAAACTCGAGTGGAGGCGAGTTGATGCGACAGGGACGACGCCAGAACTCGGCATCGTATGAGATGGTCCGCCATGGCAGTAATGTTGCACCAATAATCGGGGCCTCCGGGATCACGCAGATCAAGATCAGGCAGGTCGTCGGAGTTGTCGGTTAGATAGATGTGGCCGGTCCAATTCGGTACGGCATCGCACATCTCTGAGAACAGATCGTCGGATTGCGTCTCGTATTCACCATCCGTCAACCATAGTTGATGCCAGCTATGGCAGATATGGTCGAGAATGTGGGCGTATGAAACCGGCAACCCGCCATAGATATCGGCATGGTCCTTTACGCACCCGCTTTGAAGCTCCGATGCAAGTTGCTGTGCGTGGATTCCAGCTTCATTCACCCCAAAACTGACGAGGTGATAATGCTCTGGGTTGATTAAGTCCTCGTGCATCATCGGATACCGTGTCGCTTGTTTACAGCTTGGTCTTGTGTTTCATGCCGTGGACCTTCATGGGCAGGCCGAAGAAGTCGATGAAACCGCAGGCGGCGGTGATGTCGTAGCGGTCCCGGCCAAGAAAACGTCGAATCGTGAAGCGGGCTATTTGTAAGCGGCTTGATAGATGGCCGGCATGTAACGCGGCTCGGGAATGGGGCACCCTTTTTCTTTTGCTACTTCCAGCCACGCTTGTTTGGCGATTTGGACCTCATGTAACGCCTGTTCCGGCGTGTCGCCGAAGGCGGAGCATGATTTGAGATCAGGAATATCCGCCACCCAGCAGGCATCCTCTTCACTGTAGAACACGTTGATGTGGTAGTCCTTCATGATTCACGTTTCTCCATTGTCAGACCGAATTCATCCACCATTTGGAGAAATTGGCGTATCTGATACGGTTTGGCGTCCGGGCCTTGCGGTTGAAGGTTCAACGGCCGCGTCGTTTTGGGTAACCGTTCACGGGTGATCGCCGTTTTTGAGCCAAAAACGAATGTTTGTCGAAAAATGGTCGAACATTGGCTCGTCTTACCGCCGTTTTTGAAGCAGAATCGAGGCTTTTTGACCCCGTG
>JBAYVY010000212.1:0-6562 GCA_041674345.1 Phycisphaeraceae bacterium
ATACTTCCGGGGGTTCCGGGGGCAACGAGGAAGCGTCATCGTGAAGAACGCCACTGCACACGCCAGAAAACTTCGAGGGTTGCTCCGCCGCGTCAAAGCCGCCGATCCGGCCGCCCCGGCGATGCACACGTTGCTGGACCATCTGATCTATGCCTCGCTGGCGCACGACGCCACGTGCAGGCAGGCCGCCGCCGCTTATCAATCCCTGATGCGCGTCATGGTGGATTACAACGATCTGCGCGTCAGCGATCCGCAGGAAATCATCCGCGCCATCGGCGAAAATTATCCCCTGGCCGCCGAACGGGTTTTGCGTCTGCGTGAAATGCTGCACGCGGTCTATCTGCGGGAGCATACGATGGACCTGCTGGCCGCGCTTCAGAAGGCCTCCAAACGCGACGCCCGGACCTATCTCGACGGACTGGCCGGCATGACACCCTTCGTCAGCGCCAGCATCGTGCTGCTCGGACTGGACGGCCACGCCATCCCCGTGGACGACCTGCTGATGAACAAACTCCGCCGCGACGGAATCATCGACAAACAGGCCACCGTCGCCGAGGTCGAGGCGTTCCTCGCCCACCAGATCAAGGCCGCCGACGCGATCAGGGCGCATCACATCCTGCGCACCTTCGCCGAGACCGGCGGAACCCCCCGACGCCCGACCGCGACCAAAACCACTAAAAAACCAACCAAGACCAAAACCGTCAAAAAAGCAACGTCTTCCAAAAAGCCGACTAAGAAAAAAGTCCCGAAGAAGCGATGAGACGCGGAGAAAGGGATGAAAAGAGGGACGAAGGGACGGAGGGACGAAGTGAAAGAGGCGGAGCCGAATATCGCGCCGGTGCATCATCTTCCACTTCGTGCCTTCGTCCCTCTGTCTCTTCGTCCCTTCCTTCGCGGCTTTACGATAAAATAGTTCCAGCAAACGTGAGACCGCCATGATTCGACGAAGCAAAGATCAGATTCTCCGCATCGGCCTGCCCAAGGGTTCCTTGCAGGATTCCACCATCGACCTGTTCTCGCGGGCCGGTTATAAAATCTCCGTGCCGGATCGCTCCTACTTCCCCGAAATCGACGACCCGCAGATCACCTGCATCATGTTCCGCGCCCAGGAGATGAGCCGTTACGTCTAGGACGGCGTGGTCGATCTGGGCATCACCGGCTACGACTGGATCGTCGAAAACAATTCCGACGTGCAGGAAGTGGCTGAACTGGTTTATTCCAAGGCGACCAGCCGTCCGGCGCGGTGGGTGTTGTGCGTGCCGGAGGAATCGGCGGTCAGGAAGCCCGAAGACCTGGCCGGCGGCATCATCGCCACCGAACTGATGAACACGACCAAGCGTTATTTCGCCGACCGCAAGATCGACGTGAAGGTCGAGTTCTCATGGGGCGCGACGGAAGTGAAGGCCCGGCTGCTGGACGGCATCGTCGATGTGACGGAGACCGGCTCGTCGATCCGCGCCAACAACCTGCGGGTCATCGACGAAATACTCAGTTCCACGACCCGATTGATCGCCAATCACCATTCGTGGAAGGATCCGGCCAAGCGGGATAAAATTGAAAGTCTGGCGCTGCTGTTGTGCGGCGCGATCAACGCCCGCCGCAAGGTGGGGTTGAAGATGAACGTTCCCCGCGAGAAAAAGGACGCCATCCTGTCGCTGCTGCCGGCGGAGAAGAGTCCGACGGTCAGCGCCCTGGCGGATGAGGCGTGGGTCGCGGTGGAAGTGATCGTCGATGAGACGACCGAGCGGGAACTGGTGCCGCGACTGCACCGCGCCGGCGCGACGGGCATCATCAGTTACTCGCTGAACAAAGTCATTCCCTGAGCGGACCTCCATGTTGACGACATTGACCGAATCCAGCCGCCTGCGAGCCGTGTGGTGGGCGACGCGCCTGTCGGCGGTCGTCATCGCGGCCGGTTGTGCCGCCACTTCACCCACACAAACTTCGACATCGAACGGCGCCCCGTCCGCGACGACGGCGGATGCGGGTTCGGCATCTTTGCCGAGCAACCTTCGCCCGCCCGATGTGTTGTCGGGGATGGCGTTGGAGCCGATGAACGATCAGCGGCGTCGAACGGCGATGATGCCGCTGGCGGATGTGCTGGCGAAGATTCCGCAAGTGAAGGCGGAAGAAAAGTCGGACGATGTGACGCCGAATGACGGGGCGCTGCGTGCCTATGGGCAGGCGCGCGTCGCGTTTGAGGAGCGTGACTATCGCAAGGCGCTGTCGCTGCTGGAGCGGGCGGTGGCGTTGGATGACCGGTTCGCCGCTCCCTATGAATTGCTGGGGCAGTTGTATGAAGGACTCGGACAGCGCGAGCGGATGCTGGAGGCGATGGGCAAGGCGGTGCGGCGTGACCCGCGGTGCGTGACGGGACTGTATATTCTGGCGACCGAAGCGATGGAGCAGGATCGCGTGGAGGAGGCGGTGACGCTGCTGGGCCGGGCGTATTTAGCGAAGGATCGCGCGATGGACCCGGGGATGCGGTATCTGGTGGAGTTTCAGTTCGGCCAGGCGCTGTTGCGGTCGGGTCGCGTGGCGGCGGCGGAGGAGGCGATGGCGGGGTATCTGCGCGCCGAGGGGCCGTTCGGTCGAAGCACGACGCTGCCAAGACAGGTGTATGTCGCGGGACTTCGGCGTAACGCGGTGCTGATGATGCTGGGTGATGCGCATCTGCAAACAGGCGATGTCGCGGGAGCGCAGCAACGTTACGACCGCGCGGCGGTCGGCGAGGACCAACCCGACGCGGCGATCACCGGCCGGCGGATTTACGCGGCGATGTTGCTGAGGTAGTTTGAAACCGCCGAACAACTGGCCGTCGCAGCACTGACACACACCGATGACGCGGACGCGGCCTTGTCGCTGGCGAAATATGTCGCGGCCCACACCGATCAACCCGGGCGATTCACGAAGAAACTCACCGACTGGTACGAACAATCGCAACGCGGTGAACAGTCGGCGCTGGCGATGGCGCGGGTGCTCGGCCCGGCGGATGCCGAGACGTTTTTGACCGAACACCTGGCGCAATCGCCGACGGACATGGCGGCCTACCGCGCGTTGATAAAACTGTACGCCCCAGCCCCCGCCCCCGGAAGTGGAAGTGGAAGCGATGAGCGACCCCCGGAAGCGACGAGCGATGAGCGAATAGCCAACAGCCAACAGCCATCAGCCATCAGCAATTCCGCGGACGGTTGGGCGAAGATCGTGGCGCTGACGGCGAAACTGGCATCGCAACAGCCGGATCAGGCGGGGCAGTACGCGGCGGCGATGCTGGAGGTGCCGCTGGGTTATTCGCAATGGGACCAGGCGTTGAAGACCCGGCCGGATGAAGAGCGATACAGTGCCGCCGGTTGGTATCTGCGGGGCGTCGTCGAGCGGCAGGCGCGGCACGATGAGGCGGCGTCGGCGGCGTTCGCCAAGGCGCTGGACCGCAACCCCGATTTCGTGCCGGCACAGGAAGCGGCGATTGAAAAGGAGATCACCGCCGGCGACATTCAGCAGGCGCTGGCGCTGATCGAGGGTTCGGCGCAGAAGGATCACCCCCGGCTGCAACTGCTGAAAGCGTTGGCGCTGAGTCGGGCCGGCGAGATTGATCAGGCGGCGGCGGTGATCGCGCCGCTGGTGGAGAAGTATCCGCACAACAATGAATATCTGCTGGCGATGGCGCGAATGGAGCGGCAACAACGCAAGTTCGATCAGGCGGAACGGACGTGCGAGCGGATGCTGGCCAACGACCCGACCTACGAGAATGCTTATGATTTGCTGTTTCGGATTTACGAGCGGGATCAGCCGGACGAAGTGAAGTTCACGCAACTGCTGGCCAAGGCGCGGGCGACGATACCGGCCAGCCGGGTGACGTGGCGGAAATTGGCGCGATACCACTTGATGCGCAATGAGCCGGACCAGGCGGAAAAAGTGCTGCGAACGCTGGCGCAGCGTTACCCGAATGACGCGGAGGGATTACGGGACTTGGTGGGTTTGCTGGCACGCGGCAAGCGGCTGGACGAAGCGGAGAAACTTTTGACCGGACTGCTCGACGGCGATGCGACGAACGGCGCGGCGTTGGATTTATTGCAAGAGGTGGCGAAACAGTTGGATCACGATGAGGTGTTTTACAGCCGATTGGAGTCGTTTTTGAAGCGTCTGCCGGCGAGCGCGGAAAATTATTCGCAGCTTGCGGCATTGTACGACCGATGGGGCAAAACGGACTTGGGCGTGGAAGCGGTGAACAAGGCGTTGGCGATGAAGCCGGACGATGTGGTGCCGCTGTATGTGCAGATGTGCCGGTTGTACGAAGGCGCCAAGCAGTATGACCGGGCGGAGAAGGCGGTCGATCAGGCGATCGAAGCGGGGGGGGATCGACCGGCGCTGTACGCGATCAAGGCGTGGCTGTTGCACGAGGCGAAGCGGGATGATCGCGCGGTAAAGGTGATGGAGGATGCGATCATGAAGCTGCCGGACCAGGCGATGGACCTGCGGCTGGAGTTGGCGCGGTTGTATACGGCGATGGACAAAGTGGACCTGGCGATCGCGCAGGTGGACCGGGTGATCGCGGCGAACCAGGGCAACGCGGCGGACCTTTATTGCCTTCAGGCGTCGATGCTGGTGGGCAAGCGGGATTCGCGGAAGTTGATTGAAAAGATATTGCTCAAGGCGCTGGCGTCCGAGCCGGACCATCCGGGGGCGAACAACGATCTGGGTTACCAATGGGCGGACGAGGGGGTGAACCTGACGCGAGCCGAGCGGATGATCCGCAAGGCCGTCGCGGCCGAGCCGGAGAACGCGGCGTATCTGGATTCAATGGGATGGGTGCAATACAAGCTGGGCCGGTTCGATCAGGCGGTGTTGTGGTTGAATCGCGCGACGCAGCAACCGAACGGGGACGACCCGGTGGTACGGGATCATCTGGCGGACGCGATGTGGCGGACGGGCCGGGCGGAGCAGGCGAAGCGGATTTGGACCGAAGCGCTGGCGGCATTGGAGAAGGAAGCGAAGCAGGCGGAGGATCGTGAAGGCGATGAGTTGTCGCCGGACCATTTGAAGTTGATGCCGGTGCTGCGTGAGAAGTTGAAGGCGGTGGAGGCGGGACATGGGCCGGTGCTGGCGGACGTGCCGGAGCATCCGGTGGATACGGTTCCGCCTGAGCAGCCGGCCCCGGCGATGCAGTGAGTAGTATTGCCGATTGGAAGAAGCGGGGCCGACGCGGGGTTCAATCGGAAATCGAAAATCCAGAATCGGAGATCATATGTCAGGACACAGCCGATGGGCGAACATCAAGCATAAGAAGGCCAAGAGCGACGCGAAGCGCGGGAAGCTGTGGAGCAAGTGCGTTCGGGCGGTGATGGCCGGGGCGAGGCAGGGCGGGGGCGATCCGGCGACGAATCTGACGTTGCGGTATGCGATCGACGAAGCGAAGGCCGCGAACGTGCCGAAGGATACGATAGAAAAAGCCATCGCCAAGGCGACGGGCGCGGCGGAAGGTCAGAACTTTGAAGCGGTGACTTACGAGGGCTACGGGCCGGGGGGCGTGGCGATATTCGTCGAGGCGCTGACGGACAATCGCAACCGCACGGCGGGGGACGTGCGGACGTATTTCGGCAAGCATGGGGGGAATCTGGGGGCGAGCAATTCGGTGGCGTATCAATTTCAGCCGCGCGGTGTGTTCGCGGTGTCGAAGGAAACGGTGGAAGAGGAAAAGCTGATGGAGGTGGCGCTGGACGCCGGCGCGGAAGACGTCACCGACGAGGGCGAGGTGTGGCAGATCGTCACCGAAGTGGCGAAGTTCATGCAGGTCAGACAGGCATTGGAGCAGGCGGGGATCAAGCCGGAACACGCGGAACTGACGCGCATCGCGGACAACACAATCACGCTGGGGGCTGAGGATGCGAAGAAGGTGCTGGCGCTGATCGAAGCGCTGGAGGATTTGGACGACGTGCAGAAGGTCCACGCGAATTACGACATCCCGGATGAGGTGATGGCGGCGATGGAGGGTTAAATCGGAAGTGGGAAGTGGGAAGGCGGAAGTTTAGCGGGTTCGACGAAGTCGCCCTGTCTGTTGTTTTGATCGGGTGCAATGTGAACCATGTGACGCAATGCTCGATCTGATCCAAGCTCATCAACACGAGATTCAGGAGATTTGCCGGCGTTTTCGCGTTCGGCGGCCGGCGTTGTTCGGTTCCGCGGCGACAGGACAGTTCGATCCGAATCGCAGCGATCTGGATTTTCTCGTGGAGTTTGAAACGCTGGCCGAGGGGGAACATGCGGATGCCTATTTCGGTCTGCTGGCCGGGTTGGAGGATTTGTTCAACCGGCACATTGATCTGGTGATGCCTCGCGCGATCCGCAACCGGTTTTTCATGCAGGCGATCAACCGCAACAGGCAGGTGCTGTATGCGGCTTGACGAATTCATTGCAAATGGCAAGTAGGGTAAAGAAAATGTGTAACCGTTCACGGGTGATCGCCGTTTTTGAGCCAAAAACGAATGTTTGTCGAAAAATGGTCGAACATTGGCTCGTCTTACCGCCGTTTTTGAAGCAGAATCGAGGCTTTTTGACCCCGTGA
>JBAYVY010000213.1:0-6539 GCA_041674345.1 Phycisphaeraceae bacterium
CCCTGCAACACCTTGGACAGATACCCGGCCGGAACGCGCGTCGCGGCGGCGATCTGCTTGGTCGTCCAGGATTCCTCGGAGTGCTGGGCCAGATAAACAACTGCTCGCAGTGCATACTCGGTGGTTTGTGAGATCATGGATGAAGTTCCTCAACAATCAAACATACGGCCCAATCGCCATTCGCATGACCGTGTCCGGTTTTTGAATCCGGCTTCAATCGACATTCTGTTTATTAACCTTCGGAAGCCAAATACCAAACCATTCACCCGGAAACCAGAGACATAAAATCAACACAATACACCAGATGCGTCCGAGACACCCACGGTCTCCCATGTCCTGGAACGACGAAAAAATAATATAGCACATTAAAATTGATTTGTCTATCCACTTTTTTCTTTATCGTGTTTTCCGCCCCATGCCCTATCTACTTTCAGCCGGATTGCGTAACATGTTCGCCTTCCCCACCGCACGTTCCTCATTGGATACCCAGGCATTATG
This sequence comes from Phycisphaeraceae bacterium, assembly GCA_041674345.1. Classification (GTDB taxonomy): domain Bacteria; phylum Planctomycetota; class Phycisphaerae; order Phycisphaerales; family Zrk34; genus JBAYVY01. The sequence goes on from JBAYVY010000213.1 coordinate 499, forward strand.
CTCGTTGATGAAGCAACTATTTACGTCAAAGGCGGACGCGGCGGCGACGGAGCCGTCAGCTTCCGACGCGAAGCCCACGTCCCCAAAGGCGGCCCCGACGGCGGCGACGGCGGGCACGGCGGAAGCGTCATCCTCCGCGCCACGCCCGGCGTCGATACCCTCCTCGACATGGCCGGCCGCCATCACTGGACCGCCGACTCCGGACAACCCGGCGAACGCAAACAGGCCACCGGCAAATCCGCCGACGATCTGATTATCGCCGTCCCACCCGGCACGCTCGTCTATGACGCCGATACCGGCGATCTCATCGACGACCTCGATCAACCCCACAAAGAACTGCTCGTCGCCAAAGGCGGTCACGGCGGATTCGGCAACGAACATTATAAAACCCCCACACTCCAAACCCCTCGCTTCGCCACGCCCGGCGATGAAGGCGAACAACGTCGTCTGCGACTGTTGCTCAAACTCATCGCCGAAGTCGGCTTCATCGGCAAACCCAACGCCGGCAAAAGCACACTGCTGTCCCGTCTCAGTCGCGCCAGGCCCAAAATCGCCGACTACCCCTTCACCACCCTCGAACCGCAACTGGGCATTGCCGAACTGCCCGGCGAACGCCGGATCGTGCTGGCGGATATCCCCGGCCTGATTGAAGGCGCGTCCCACGGCGCGGGCCTCGGCCACACCTTCCTCCGACACATCGAACGCACACGCATCCTCGTCCATCTGATCGAAGTCGAACCGTCCGACAACACCGACGTCGGCGACAACTACCGCACCATCCGCAATGAACTGAAGCAGCATTCATCCCTGCTGGCTGAGAAACCGCAGATCATCGCGCTGAACAAACTCGACCTGTTGCAAACCGACGCCGACCGCAAAACCGCCATCGAACTGGTCGAACACGAAATCGGCATGAAGGTCATCCCCATCAGCGCCGCCACCGGCGACGGCTGCCGAAACCTCATGGAAACCTGCTGGAAAATGCTGCACGAGGAATAACGCAATGTGCGATGTTCAATGTCAGACCATCGCGCCTCACATTGCACATCGCACATTGCACATGGAACATTCCCCCATGCCCATCAACCTTCTCGCCATCAACGTCGGCAACACGCGAACCCAGTTCGCCGCGTTCGTCGATAACAAAATCCAATCCCCCCACCGCGTCACCCACGCGCAAACCGACGATCTGATCGCCGCGCTCGAACAGGCCCTCCAGCCGCTCGCCGGCTGTGAAGACCCGGCCATCTACATCGCCAGCGTCAACGACGCCGCCGCCGAACAGGTCATCGAAGTGCTTGAAAAACTGAGCGACTTTGAAATCAGCCGCATGGAGCGCGACCTGCCGGTTCCCGTCGGCCGCAAACTCGATCCCGAAACCATCGTCGGGGAGGATCGCCTGCTCAACGCCGCCGCCGCGTTCGACGCCGCCAGGGGCGCGTGCGTCGTCATCGACGCAGGCACCGCCGTCACCATCGACCTGATCGACGGCAAAGGCACTTTCCATGGCGGCGCAATACTTCCGGGGGCGCAACTCATGCTCAACGCCCTGCACGAACACACCGCCCTGTTGCCCGAATTGCGATTCGCCAAACCCGATGAACCCGTCGGCCACAACACCGCGCAGGCCATGCTCACCGCCGCGTACCACGGCATCCGCGGCGCGGCACGCGAACTGACCGAAAAATATGCCGAAATCCTCGGCGCTTATCCCCGCGTCATCGCCACCGGCGGCGACGCGCAAACACTGTTTGATGGCTACGACCTCATCGAAGCCATCGTCCCCGAACTCACCCTCCTCGGCATGGCCGTCACCCGCCGCCACGCGATGGAACAAAGCTGAGATACGCTGATGAATCAGCAACACACCGCATTGAATAATCCCCCGACCGCCCTGTTACTGGGCCGCATCATCTGGGCTGCCATGTCGCTGAGTTGCATCATCGTGGGCGCAATGATGTTTTCAATGATGAGGGGTGACGGACTCCATACCGAATCGCCGCCGGAACGGCTGGAGGCGGGGATCATTCTGGCCGTCGTGTCGATTCCCGCCGCGTTCATCATGCGGGGGCGGATTTTCAAACGCGGGTGGATGGGCGATGTCGTGACACCCGCCGCATTTTTATATGGGACGCTCGTGTCCTGCGCGGTTTGCGAAGGAGCTTTTACCATTGCGATGATGTTCACGTTTGTGAATCATTTTTCACCAGGATTCTGGATGGCACCCGCCGTCGCCTTTGCCGGCCTGCTCCTGCTCTGGCCCAACGGCCGCGCCATGTTCCCCCCGCGATCCAAGCCCGCCGACAATTCCTATCATTTTAAGCAATGACCGCCCCCGCCTCTCCAGTCCGTTGCACGCTCGCCACCGCCAACGCGCCCGGCGCCATCGCCATCCTTCAACTCCACGGTCCCGGCGCATCCGACATCGCCGAACGTCTGTGCAACGTGCGCCCCACACAGCAATGCAAACTCGCTTCATTCGCCGGCATCGACGAAGGCCTCGTCGTCGCGCTGCGCGATGACTTCATCCAACTCATGCCCCACGGCGGATCGCGCGTCATCCAGCGCCTCCTCGCCCGTCTGCACGAACTCGGCGTCACCACCGCCGATGCCATTCCACCCCGCGAACTTTACCCCGAAGCCGCCTTCGATCTCGAAGCCGACATGCTCGCCACGCTCGCCGCCGCCGCATCACCCGCCGCCATCGACCTCCTGCTCGATCAGCCCCGATGCTGGCGCGAAGCGTTGTCACATGGTTCGCTTGATTTCACGGCAATCACCGCGCAATCGCATCGACTCGATCAACTCATCATCCCCCCCACCATCGTCCTCATCGGCCGCCCCAACGTCGGCAAAAGCACGCTGACCAACCGCGTCATCGGCCGCTCCGCCGCCATCACCGCCGACCTGCCCGGCACCACGCGCGACTGGGTCGCGGGACTGGCCGAGTTAGGTTTCAGGTTCAAAGTTCAAAGTTCAAAGTTGTATGGAACTTCCGCAACTTTGAACTTTGAACCTGAAACTTTGAACTACCTCGCCGTCCGCTGGTTCGACACGCCCGGCTTGCGCGACAGTGACGACCCCATCGAACAGCGCGCCATCACGCTGGCCCGCCGCGTCATTCAATCCGCCGACGTTCTCATCGCCATGCGCGCCCCCGGCAGCGCCCCCGGCCCCGGAAATGAAAACGACTGGCCCGATACGACCGCTTGCAGCCGTCAGCCCGATCTGTGGGTGATGAATAAAACCGACACGGGCGAATTTCCGATTTCCGATTTCCGATTTCCGATTTTGAAGATCAGCGCCCTGCGAGGCGACGGTATCAATGCGTTATTTCACGCCATCGCCGACCAACTGAAACTGACGCACATCAACCCCGCGATACCGTGGGCCTTCAGCCCCACGCTCAAACAACTGATTGCCGCCGGCGACCTGTCCCCACTGCGAAAATACGTCGGCGCGTGATCTCCTCACATCCGACATCGCTTCATTTCCTTGCCGCCGCCACCGCCTGTTTCGTCAGTTCCGTGATCTGGTCGAACTTGCCCGCCGCGATCAGTTCGTTTTTGACCATCCACGATCCGCCGACGGCCAGCACCTTGTCGAACGCCAGGTACTCCGCCAGGTTTTTCTCGGTGATTCCGCCGGTCGGGATGAACCGCAACATGCCGTAGGGCGCGCTGATCGCCTTGAGCGTCTTGACTCCGCCAAATGATTCAGCCGGAAAAAACTTCAGCACCTTCAATCCGAATCCCATCGCCAGTTCGATGTCGGTCGGCGTGGCGATGCCGGGCGTGATCGACACGTCGTGATCCACCGCCCACTGCACGACCTTCGGGTTCGTGCCAGGCGAGACCAGAAACGCCGCGCCGCAATCGACCGCCTGTTTCGCCTGATCGACCGTCAGCACCGTGCCCGCGCCGACCAGTATGTCGCCTCGCTTCGCCATCGCCCTGATCGCTTCCGCCGCCGCCGCCGTGCGAAACGTCACTTCCGCGCATGGCAATCCGCCGCTCACCAGCGCGCCCGCCAACGCATCGGCATCCTTCGCATCGTTGATCGCGATCACCGGCACAATCCGCACCGCTTCAATCCGTTTCAACACATCCGTCATGTCGTTTGTCCTATGAGGGCGTTCAGCCACGGGGGCGTTTCAACACCCCCCCGCACTCAGCGACCCCGCGCCAAACACCAAAGCGGGCGACGGGACTCGAACCCGCAACATTCAGCTTGGAAGAGACATTTTGGGCTTTATCATTCAGTCTAATCTTTGTTAATCCATGTTGTTTTTACCGATGTTTGCTGATACTATCATGTTATCGGGGGAGCGCCGTTGTTAACCCAAATACACGCCGCGCGCTCCCCCGGCGCTCCACCGGCAAACATTCTGCCGGTGAGCCAAACATTTTGTCCATGCGCTCCACCGGTGGAGCGCCGCCCCCTGAAACGGAGTAGCAGACATGACCGCAACCGTCGTCCGACTTGCCCACCCCGACCGCCCGACCGAGCCGTTGAAGTTTGCATTCACCATCAAGGCGCTGGAGCGCGTGAAGACGACGCGGGGCCGTCGCTGGGTCTATGACGCCCACACGCCGGGACTGGCGTTGCAGGCGACGCCCAACGGACACAAGGCGTTTTACTACGCCAAGCGCATCAAGGGGCGATACCGCAAAATGAAGCTGGGCGACTTCGGCGTTATCACCATCGAACAGGCGCGAAAGCTGGCGACGCGCGAAGCCGGTCAGATTTCCGAAGGAAAGAACCCCGCCGATGACCGCCGGATCGGACGCGGCGAAATGACCGTCAATGAACTGTGGACGTTGTACCAAGCTGAACATTTGCTGCCTCGTTGCTCCCATCACACCATCCGCGCCGAACAGTATCTATTCGACCGCTCGCTAAAGCAACTGGCCGGACGCAAGTTGAGCGACATCGCCCCGGCCACACTGAAAACGCTTCACGCCAAGACGGGCGTTACAAGTCGCGTGTCGGCCAACCGGGTGATTCAACTGCTTCGACGGTTGTACCGCTATGCGACCCGACATCACGGCTACGAAGGCCGAATACCGACGGCGGGCGTCGAACTATTCCGCGAACACAGCCGAGAGCGATTTCTTTCCGCCGATGAACTGCCGCGATTCCTCGATGCGTGCGACGCCGAAGGCCAGCCGTGGGCCGATTTCTTCCGGCTCTGTTTGCTCACCGGGGCGCGCCGATCCAACGTACAGGCCATGCGCTGGACCTGCATCGACATAACCGCCCGCAAGTGGACCATCCCCGGCGGTGAAACGAAAAACGGACGCGATACCGCTGTTCCCCTGACCGGCCCGGCGCTGGAGATTCTTCAACGTCGAAAGACCGAACAAGCTGAATCGGAACATGAGCGCGTTCGCACCAGTGATTTTGTGTTCCCGGCGTTGCGGGACAAGGGCGACACAGAGCATCTATCGCAACCGGCCCGGCCCTTTACCCGTATCTGTGAGCGAGCGGCAATCACCGGCTTGACGATTCACGATCTGCGTAGAACCGCCGGCGCTTGGCTGGCCGCGTCGGGGGCGAGTCTGCCGATGATCGGCAAGGCGCTGGGGCATAGCGATCTGCGGGCAACGCAAATCTACGCCCGCCTGGACCTGGACCCGGTTCGAGCCGCGATGGAAGGAACAGCGGCGACGATGATCGCTTCGCAGTCGCAGAAGGCGGTGAAGTGATGAAAACCACGCAGAACCGCACCAATGAAAAAGCATGGATCGAACAGCAACCAGCATTTTTCAAACTGTCACAATCTGCTGTTACATCGGGCAAAGGCGTACTCGAATACCCGCTGGCCGAATCCCACATCCGTCACACGCTGCAGGGGAGCGATTCGGTCTGTGTGTTCACCGCCGAAGAATGGACGGTGTTGAAACGGCTGGATTTGTTGACACATTCCGGGTTTTTCTCCGTAGAGAAAACCCAAAGATTTTTGCTCAAGCAAGGTCGAGATTTGGCAACGGTTCGGATGTGGACCATGCGAGAGATTTTTGTGGCGTTGAAGGATGCAC
>JBAYVY010000214.1:0-6475 GCA_041674345.1 Phycisphaeraceae bacterium
CCCCAAATCCGCGGCGGCCCGCAGGAACGCAATCGTCGAGGCGGCACAGAAAACCTTCCGGGGGTCATCGGCCTGGGTGTCGCCGCGCGACTCGCCCAACAATGGTTGCTCTCCGACGCCCCCGGAAGTAACGGCCCCCAACAAGTCGCCGCGTTGCGCGACCGCTTTGAACAATCCCTCGTCGCACAACTGCCGGGGGCGGGGGCGGGCACTGTGATTAACGCCGGTTCATCCCCCCGCCTCTGCAACACCACCAACATCGCCTTCCGGGGCCTCGAAGCCGAAGCCATTCTCATCGCCCTCAGCGAGCGTGGTGTGTACGCCTCCGCCGGGGCCGCCTGCTCCTCCGGCTCACTCGAACCCTCCCCGGTCTTACTGGCAATGGGTATCCCCGAACCCCTCGCCCACGGCTCACTCCGCTTCTCCCTCAGCCGCGACACCACCCCCGAAGAAATCGACCAAGCGATTTCCCACATCGTGCAAGTCGTCACCAAACTCCGCCAAACCCTCCCCATCTAAACTTCCGGGAATCGGCCCGCCTGCTTCAGCAGGCGGGGAGTCCAAACATGATCCGCAATTCCAGCCGCTATTGCCGGGGTCGTTTTCAGCGTCATGTGTTTCCGGCAGAAATTGTAATGGAAGAAATGCAGCGCGATCATATGGCATGATTAACCCATTTCTTGCTGAATGCGTTGGTCAGCCGCCTCCGCCGGATCGCTGCGGCGGCTGGATTCACGCTTCGTCAATCCGCCTTTTCGCCACACCGACGATACCCTCGCTATTCACTACTCGCTTCCCCATGGCCGGGCGGCCAGACTACCCGCGTTTTTCGGCTAAAACGGAGGGTCGAATGTCATGGCGAACACAAAATCCGTGGCCGAGCTGACACAGAGAAACAGCGATTTCACGCCAAGAACGCCGATTTTGCTTCCGGGGGTATCCTGGCGGACATGGGGCTGACAAATTACAAGATGATGCGTGTGGAATATTTACAGCAAAAATGCCCTGACAGGTGGGTGTGGCGGACACGGACATCACAGAAAGTGGGAAGTGGAAAGGCGGAAATGGGAAGTTTTTCGACGCGATCCGAACTTCCGATTTCCGATTTCCGATTTCCGATTTCCGACTTGGGATACGCGCCCCACTTTTTTCAAGCGAAAGGAGGTTAATATGCGAAGCATGGCGAAAACCCATCGACGCTACATCTGCCGCGAGTGCGGGGCCGTTCAGGCGCAGTGGTACGGCAAGTGCCCCGACTGCGGCACGTGGGACGCCCTCGAAGAACACACCACCGTCAAAGGCGCATCACAAGACAAACAACGCGGCGAATCGCATGGAACCGTCATCGCCAATGTCGGCGACGTGCCGCAGGCCATGCCCATCACCGAACTGGATGATACCGATTATCCGCGCCTGGCCACCGGCATCGACGAACTGGACCGCGTACTCGGCGGCCCCCGGAATGACGGTCAACAGGGCATCGTGCCGGGGTCCGCGGTCCTCGTCGGCGGCGATCCGGGCATCGGCAAATCGACGCTGCTCCTCCAGGCCGCCGATCAACTGGCCGGGCGCGATGTGCGTGTCCTTTACGTCACCAGCGAAGAGTCCGCCCAGCAGACGCGCCTTCGCGCCCGCCGGCTGGGCACCGAATCGAAAAATCTCTACGTGCTGGCCGACACGAATCTGGCGCGCATCATCGAACAGATTCGCAAAACGCAACCGCGCGTCGTGGTGATCGACTCGGTGCAGATGATTTACAAGGGCGACCTCGATGCCGCCCCCGGAAGCGTGACGCAGTTGCGGTCCTGTTGCATGGAGTTGGTTTACATGGCCAAATCCAGCGGCATCGCGGTGGTTCTGGTCGGCCACGTCACCAAGGAAGGCACGCTCGCCGGGCCGCGATTGCTCGAACATCTCGTCGATTGCGTCCTCTATTTCGAGGGCGACCGTTTCCAGTCGCATCGCCTGGTGCGCGCGATCAAAAACCGTTTCGGCACGACGCAGGAAGTCGGCATCTTTGAAATGACCGAGGCCGGCCTCCAGCAAGTCACCGACCCCTCCGGCATCCTCGCCGCCGAATACACCCACAACCATCGCAACCCCACCCCCGGAAGCGTCATCTGCCCCGTCCTTCAGGGCACACGGTGTTTACTGGTCGAAGTGCAGGCGTTGACCGCGACGGGTTTCCTCGGCTCGGCCAAGCGAAAAACCAGCGGTATCGACGGCAACCGTTTGGCCATGTTGATCGCCGTGCTGGAAAAGCGGGCGGAATTACGCCTGGCGGATCAGGACGTGTTCGTCAGCGTGGTGGGCGGGATGAAGATCGTCGAACCCGCCGCCGACGCCGCGATCGCGCTGGCGATCGCCGGGGCGCATTACAACCGCACACTCGAACACGGCACGGCGATCATCGGCGAAGTCGGCCTCGGCGGGGAACTGCGCGCCGTGCAGCAAATGGAACTCCGCCTGCGCGAAGCCGCCCGCCTGGGTTTCACCAAAATCATCATGCCCCCGCTTCCGGGGGCCGGCGTGCGCGTCCCCAAGGGCTGCGAACCGATCCAGGTCAGCTCGCTCAGCCGCGCGATTCAGGTGTTGGGATAAGTAAACCCCACAGGCACAGAGACACAGAGTATGAAAACAGAAAATCAGAAAAGCAAAACAGCAGAACACACCGCGTTTGAATCGGAATGTTCTGTTTTTATGCTGTTTTGATGTTTTGCTTTTTCCTCCTCTGTGTCTCTGTGCCTCTGTGGTTAATCTTCTTATTCCGCGTGTTCGGTCACCGAATCTTCCGGCACGACGATTTCCGGTTCGCCGAAGATGGCCCGGCCGATGCGGACGAGATTCGCGCCGCATTCGATGGCGATCAGGTAGTCGCCGCTCATGCCCATTGAAAGAATGTTGAACTTCGGCCCGAACGCGCCGCCCGCCCGCATCTCGTGAAACATCTCGGCGGTGCGCGCGAAAGTCGAACGGATTTCATCGGTGTCATCGGTGAGCGGCGCCATCGTCATCAGTCCGCGCACGCGCACGTTGAGCATGGTCTGTATCTGATCGATCAGGTGCGGCGCGGCCGGCAGCGACACGCCGCCCTTGGACTTTTCACCGGAAGTGTTGACCTGAATGAGTATGTCCGCGTCACAATCCCGGCGGGCGGCATACACCTGAAGTTCCTCGGCCAGCCGCAGCGAATCGACGCTGTGAATCAGCTTGACCAGCGGCAGAACGACCTTGACCTTGTTGCGTTGAAGGTGCCCGATCATATGCCAGCGCACCGAGTCGGGCAGTTCCATCTTCCGGGGGCTGGTCAGGATGCGATGGCGGGCGAGAAACTCCTCGGTCATGGCGACGCGCTGCTGAAGCTGCTGCACACGATTTTCGCCGAGATCCTGGTGGCCCAGTTCGAGCAACTGACGAATCTGATCCACGCCGGCATATTTGGTCACGGCGACAACCATGACATCCTGCGCCCGCCGGCCCGACCGTTCGGCGGCCTGGGCGACCTGGTCGCACACCTGTCGATAGCGATCCCGTATTTCGTTTCGTCCTGCCATGATGATTCTCACCCAAACAACTGCCCATCAGTGTATAAAAATGTCAGCCGCCGTGCGCGCCAGGCACCGATGGAAATGAAAACGACCGGCTGAACCGGTCGTCGTTTGTCAAATGCGGGGTGCGGGGTGCGGGGTGCGGGGTGCGGGATGCGGGATGCATCACAGATTCAACTGATCGCCGCCTTCGGGGGCCGGGGGCGGGGGATTGGCGCCGTCGCCTCCGCCGGGGCCGCCGCGCCCTCGGCCCGGTTCGCCCATCTCATCGCCGCCCCCGGGGCCGCCGGGACCACCCGGTCCGCGCCCCTCGCGGCGTTGTTCCCGCATCATCTGATGCAGTTGCCGGCGTTGCTCATCGGTCAGCACCTTGCCGATCTGTTCCATCAAATCCTTCGGCTTGACCGGGGCCGATTGCATCAGCGTGCGCATCTCCTCGCGGGCCGCATGCGCGGCTTCACGGTCCTTCGACTGCATCGCATCGCGCACTTTCTGGCGAATCTGCGCCACCTGATCCTTATGCTCAGCCATGAACTTTCCCATCGCCTCGCGGTGCGTTCGCATGATGCCCTGGACCTGCGTCTTCTGATCGTCGGTGAGTTGCAGCTTGGCCAAGTCCTGCCGCAATTTTTCCATCGGGCCGTCACGCCGGCCTTCCGGGCCGCCGGGGCCTTGCTGTTTCATCAACTCCTGCAACTTGGTTTTCTGTTCGTCGGTGAGCACGGGCGACAACTGCGACACCAGCCGCTCCTTGCCCGCTTGGCGCAATTGCTGAACTTTTTCACGGGCGGCCTTGATCTTGTCCTGATCCTTCGATTCCATCGCGGCTTTCAGTTCATCCATCGCCGCTTTCATTGCCTTGCGATGCTCCGCCCCTTTACCCGCGTCGGCCTTCATGATTTCGCGGACCTGCGCCTTCTGGTCGTCGGTCAGATTCAGTTGGCGCATGATGTCCCTCATGCGATCACCGGGGCGATTGGGCCGCTCACCGTTGAACCCGCGTCCGCCGCCGGAACCTTCCTGTTGTCCCTGTCCTTGTTCCGGAGGCATCGGCGGGCCGGACAAATCCGGGCCTCCCTGCCCCATCACCGGCATCACCGCCATGCCCATCACCAACACCGCCCCGCCAAGCCATGTATGAAGTCGTTTCATGATGCACTCCTTGCCCTTGCGGGCACTAGGTTACGTTGATAGAACGAACCAGCGTCTCCGCTATTGCATTCAATATGCCGCCCCCATCTTGTCGGCCCGCCTGTTGTCGGCCCGCCGCGACCGCCCTATCATCTTCACACACGCCCCGCCTCCCGCCGTTTTCCCCCATTTTCCCGCGAGAAACCCGCATGTCACCCAACCCCTGCCAACCGTCCGGCAAACAACCCCCCGCCAGCGCTTCGCAACATTCTCCGCAAGACGCCGCTCGCCAGTCCAATCCGTTGCCGGGCGTGAAGCACATCATCGCCGTCGGGGCCGGCAAGGGCGGCGTGGGGAAATCCACCGTCGCCGTCAACCTCGCCGTTGGTCTGGCGCGGGCCGGTAAAGTCACCGGCCTGCTCGACGGCGATATCTACGGCCCCTCCGTCCCCACGTTGCTCGCGCTTCACGATGATGTCCCCCAGGGAACCGCCGATACGATTTTTCCGTTTTTCACGCACGGCATCAAAACCATGACCATCGGCAAACTCGTCGAACCCGAAAAGGCGCTCATCTGGCGCGGGCCGATGGCGCACGGCGCGTTCCGACAACTCGCCCTCCAAACCGACTGGGGCGAGTTGGACTACCTGGTCATCGACCTGCCGCCGGGCACGGGCGATGTGCCGCTGACACTGGCACAGATGCTTCCGCTGGACGGGGCGGTGATCGTCTGCACGCCGCAGCGCGTCGCGCAGGACGATGCCGTCCGCGCCGTCCGCATGTTCCAGCAACTAGACATCCCCGTGCTGGGCGTCGTCGAAAACATGAGCTACTTCATCGGCGACGACGGCAGGGAATACGACATCTTCGGCAAGGGCGGCGCGGTCGCGATGGCGCATAAACTCGACCTGCCCGTACTCGGCACCATTCCGATCCACACGCAACTTCGCGCCAACAGCGACAACGGCACGCCCCTGAAAAACTTCGAGGGCAACGAACAACTCGGCAACGAACTGATGTCGATGGTGCGCGCGACGATCGCCGCCGTCGATCAACACAAAGCCGACCGCCCCACGCTGAGCATTTCGTAATCGATCAGGCCGAGTTCCTTGATGCGTTGGTTGGATGAATTATTTCACAAATTAATATTGAGTATTTAGCATTTGCGTGGTATTTTAGATTTCAGTCGGGGTTTGTCGCCATCTAAATATTGTTATCGCAATCAAATTTTCGCCTGGCGGTTGTCAGGTGCGGGAGGCAGCGCTGTTGATTCATTCGTTCCATTCCAGGACAGAGATTCACCACCACTGGCATATTGGTACCAGTATATTCGTGTGGGTTCTTAATCTGTTGATTTTTGCCACAGTCGTTTCGGCTCAATATATCCCAGCCGATCCCGGAATCGCTTCGTCGGATGATAGACACGAACAGCAGCGACAACAGTCGCACAGAGAGGATTTGGGTAAACCCGCAAACAACAAAACCAAATCCGCACACGACAAAGCCGTCGATCGGCAGCGCGACATTCTCAATCGCAACGCCGACGCCATCGCCAAATTGCGCGAGCTGATCGCCACCCCCGGAAGCGGCAAACATCGCGAAGCGTTCGGCGATCTGATGCAATTGCGTCAACTGCTCGGCGAGCCGCGCGCCCCCGGGATAGAAGCGATGGCGGCTGAAATCGCCCTGCTCGAAAACCGCCCCGATCAGGCGTGGCGATTCATTCAACCGTGGAGTACGCCCCCCGGAAGTTTATGATCGTTCCGCGTTCCGCGCCTACCTATGGCCGGTGAAAC
>JBAYVY010000215.1:0-6471 GCA_041674345.1 Phycisphaeraceae bacterium
ACCGCCGTCAATCTTTCGATGGGGTCCAGCACGCTCTACACTTCCCCCGCCGGTGTGCCCACCTACTCCACCTACAACCGCATCGCCGCCGCGTTCAGCACGCTCAAAAACATGAACATCGTCATCGCCGTCGCCTCCGGCAACAACGGCTCGTCCACCAGCATGTCCCTCCCCGCCATCATGGACAACATCATCTCCGTCGGCGCCACCGACACCACCGACCACATCGCCTCCTATTCCAATCGCAACCAATACCTCGAACTGCTCGCCCCCGGAAGCTCGCTCAATTCGCTGACCCTGAACTCCGGCTACGCCACCGGCAGCGGCACATCATACGCCGCGCCCATCGTCGCCGGTTCGGCCATGCTGCTCCGCGAACTTTACAGCCAGTTCACCGACAATCTCGCCGGGAAATTCAGCTCCTACGAAGAACGCGTCCTCTCGCTGCTCCAATCCACCAGCGATCAAATCATCGACCCGGCGACCGGACGAAGCTACGACCGCATCGACCTGCTCGCCGCGGTCAACGCCGTGTACGCCGAGTTCGGCCAACAAACCTCCGTCCCCGAACCGGCCAGCATCGCACTGTTCGCCCTCGGCTCTTTCATGCTGATCCGCCGACGAAAATATCACACTGAACTCATTCAAGCAGGGGCAGAGCGTTAACGCCGCCCCGGGTTCTTCGCAGGCCCCACCCATTTCCGGGACCAACTTCCGGGGCCAACTTCCGGGGCCAACTTCCGGGGCCAACTTCCGGGGGCGGGGCGTAGGGGAAGATGAACACGACCCGAAGCGGCATCGCTTCGGGTCGTGTCATTTAGAGCATCCGGCGTGAACAATCTCCATCCCCCCCCCGTCAAGCCGGACCTGAATCCTCCGAGGGCGAAGGTCCGGGTTCTTTCCCGGCGATGATTGACGCCCACCGCTCCAGCAAAAGGTGATATCGGGATCAGCGGGCCGCCGCGCTCCACATCTCGCGGACTCATCCCCAATTCAGGTTGGGATTCCACGGTATTTGCCGAGTGGAACGGCGTCGGTGAATATTCTATTTTCGTCGAATATAGAATATTGTTTTGACATGAAACTGGACTTTTGCGAAATGCGATTTCAACACAAGAGGACACAGAGTTCACAGAGGTGAAAACCGAGAAAAACACATTAAAAATCCCTCTCTGTGTACTCTGTGCTGTGTGTTGAAATATCTTTCCGGTTTTCGCAAAAGTTCACATGGAACGTGTCGGAATGGCGGCGGACGGAGGGAGGCGAAAGGGAGGGGTGAGAGTTGTTTACGCACCGCGGAAGCCGACCATTTTGTGCCGGGCTTCGTCCCACAATTTCAGGCGGAAACAGGCGCGGATGGCCAGGGGGTTGAGGCGGGTTTTACCGGGGGATTGCAACTCAGGAAGAGCGGCCATCGCTTCGGGCAAACGATAAAACGGAATCTTCGCGTTCAGGTGATGCACGTGGTGGTAGCCGATGTTGCCGGTGAAGTAGTGCATGATGCGTGTGGTGTCGAGGAAACTCGACGACTTGAGCGCGGCATAGCAATAGTTCCACTCGCTCTTCTCACACAGATCGACATCGGGGAACGAATGCTGCGCGTAAAACAAATACGCGCCGAGGATCGACGCCAACATGCAGGGAATGATGAACGCATACACCATCGCCAACGGCGTGAACACCGCGAGCAACACCCAGATCGTCACATGCAGCACCAGCGCGACGGCGCAGTCAATGTGTTGGCGCGGCTTGCGCAAAAATGACTTGAGCGTCATGCTGTAAAAGAACACCGTAAACCATGCGAAGAAAATCGTCAGCGGATGGCGGGAAAAAGCGTACATGAATCGCTCGCCCTTGCTCGCTTCCTTCCAGGCGGTGACGGTCATCACGGGGAACGAGCCGATGCTCGCGCCGCGAATTTTCGCGTTGTGTTTGTGATGGTGGTTGTGCGAATCGTTCCAGGTGCTGGGCGGGTTGAGCGTGAGGACGCCGTATGCGGTCATCATCGCGTCCGCGAGTTTCGATTTTTTCAGAATCGACCCGTGCTGCTGATCGTGATAAATGATGAACATGCGGCACTGCATCAAACCGGCGAATAGCCCGCCGATCAATCGAACGATGACGGGCAAAGGCGCAGCGGCAACGGCGGTGCCCGCTACCAGCAACGTAAGCGTGGACCATAAATGCCACCAGCTACGCGCCCGTTGTTCATGAGCAAACGGCAACGTGGCGCGAATGAGCGCGCTACCTTCGAGCAAGGGATATCCGATCAGTGATGGAGGAGGATTGAGGCGAACGCATGTATTATACGCCGGAAATCCCGGAAGGGTTAGACAGGCATAAAAAAAGCCCCGCCCCCGGAAGTGAATCCGGGGCGGGGTGAGCATTGCGTGGATTTGGGGAAACGGGGACGTCCCCTCCAGTCGCCATTTCACGCCGCGCCGTTGCGCCGCCGGACGAGCAGCATCCCGCCGCCCAGCGCCAGCATCGCCAGCGAAGCCGGTTCGGGAATACCATTCAGCGCGTTATTCGCATCCCCAAGGGCGCTGTAAAGACTGCCTGAAAAGCTGTCCGGGTTCAACGTCAATAATTGTTGCGTCATGTGATCAATGTCTGCTTGAGATAATCCCAACCCCTCCAACAAGTCGAGTGTCGATTGCGAAAGACCATCGGCCAGCACCTGCGTTTGTAGGTCTTGCAATATCTGTGGATCGTACGCGGTGTCGGCAATGCCTGCGTCGGCAAGCAGCGTTCGGATATTTGCCAGATCCGTTGCACTGTTAGCCATCTTGTCCCGGTACAGGTTCATGTAATAAAGCAACGATTCAAGCTGCATTCCCGCGCTGATCGAGTCGGACATTTCCAAAGCGCTACAATAGCGATTGAATGCGGTGTTGGCGGCTTGAAGATAGACCGCCGCTGCCGTTGCGTTGGCGTAGGATTGGCCGAGAACCACGTCAATCGCAGTGTCCGAAGTCAATACGCCCGGATTGGGAAAGCCCGTGACGACCACCGGTTGTTGATAGTCCGGATCGAAAGGGTCCACTGCGAATTCGATCAGTTGCGGTGCTACCAGTTTGCCCCATATCAGCGAATTGATCTCAATCAGAGGAATGGTCGGATTGCCATTGGCGGCAAGCGTCAGAGCGAGCTGACCTGACTGATCCACAATACTGTATGCTGTCCCCCATGAATCAGGGAGTTGAGACAAGAGAAAGTACTTTTCGAGCGCTGCGGGATCGGTGGTTGCGCTCTGTATTGCCAGTGCGATATCGATAGTCTTGGTTACATTTTGCAGAGCCGTTCCCGTTCCCATGGCTACATCTTTCCAGAACTTGTTGCCATCGATCATTTGCGGTGTCGAATTGGCGATCAGGAATTGTTGCGAGTCCGAAGAAAATAGCGAACTATTTGTCTGAATAAACTCGCTCAGGGTGGAAGTATGGGAGGGCATTGGGATCGGGAAGTACCTGAATAGGCGGGGCTTCCGTCGGGATGGGTACCTCTATCGGCGTCAATATCGCGAATGCGCGGGGCTGGCCTTGGGGATTAACGCCCATGCCGACGATCTGGCCCCGGTCGTTAATGTCATTCGCTCTCGTAAACGTCCAGCCGGGATTACTTGGAGCAAGGAGGGTGTTGATGTCGTTCATTACACCATTGGCATAGATGAAGGCGTGTTGTCCGTGGGTGGCGGTTGATGCTTCTCCAACGATTTGGCCGCTGTTGTTGATGGCGCGGGCCCAACTGTCCGACCCGCCGAGTGTACCGAGATCGGCCATGGTGCCGCTGTTGTAAAGGTATGCATGGTTTGCAAAGTCGGGGGCGGATGAGAAGCTTCCCCCGACTACCTGGCCGCTGTCGTTGATGTCGGATGCCGAAGATTGCGCATTATAGTGCCCGCCGAGTGTACCCAGATTAGTCATGGCACCGTTGCTATAGAGGAAGGAACGATAGCCGCTGGGAGTGCTGGTATTTCCGACAATTTGGCCGTTATTATTGATGGCGTAGGCCTCGCTCGTGCCTTCACTTCCGCCGAGCGTGCCCAAGTTGGTCATCGCACCATTAGTCCAGAGGAAGGCACGGTCCCAAGCGTCGACGGGAGCGTTGCGAGACATTCCGACAACTTGGCCGCTATTGTTAATGTCGTAGGCAACGCTGTACGGTCCGCCAAGTGTGCCGAGATTTGTCGTGACGCCGTTGATATAGAGGAATTGGCCCCCAACGACTTGACCGGAATCGTTGATGGCGGTGGCTCCCATTGTGCCGAGATCGGTCATGTTGCCGTTGGAGTAGAGAAAGCCATGATAGGAGCCATCAGCAAGCGATGTACGCCCGACGACCTGCCCGCTGTTGTTAATAGCCAAGGCCTCACTGGAATTCCCGCCCAGCGTGCCCAAGTCGGTGATGGTGTATTGTGCCGCCGCCCGTACCGATGCTCCGGTCACGAGAATGGACAAACACATCACCGCAGCGCAAAACGCGCGGGCCGGAAAGTTGCTTGGACGCATGTTGCGATCTCCCTATTCCCGTCCTCTTCCTCCGCGATGGACCGATGACGCCACCGGAAGTCACAGCGAAAGAATGTGGACGATTGGATTGTGTACCATAAAGTACCGCGTCCGGCCTGTGCGTCAAGTTAAAATTACGTTTTTGCGAAGTAATTTCCGTCGAGGAACCCGGGGCGGCGCTCGCCCCTGGAAACAAGGTCAGCGGATGATGCGGGCCGATCCGCCTTTGGCGGTGTGTTCGAGTTCGGCGAGGGTGATCTGGCTGGTGTCGCCGCGGGTGCTCATGAGGAGCGCGCCGTGGGCGACGCCGGTGTCCACGCATTGTTGCGGGGCTTTGCCGGTGAGGAAGCCGAAGGTGAAGCCGGAGGCGAAGCCATCGCCGCCGCCGACGCGGTCTTCGATTTCCAGTCCGGGGAACTCCAGGCCGTCGTAGAATTTTCCTTCATGCCACATAATGGCGGACCAGTCGTTGATGAGGCCGGTCTTCACGCCGCGCAGCGTGGTGCCGACGACTTTGATGTTGGGATAATCCTTGACGACTTTGTTGACCATGTTTTTGAACGCGGTGGTGTCGAGTTTTCCTTTTTCGACATCGACGCCTTCGACTTCGTAGCCGAGCACTTTCTGGAAGTCTTCTTCGTTGCCGATCAGGCAGTCGATGTAGGGGACCAGTGGTTGGGTGGTTTCGATGGCTTCCTTGCTGGACCACAACTTCGAGCGGAAGTTCAGGTCATATGAGACGATGGTACCGGCTTCGTGGGCGGCTTTGACGGCTTCGGCGACGACCTTGCGGGTGGATTCGCTGAGCGACGCCATGATGCCGCCGGTGTGGAGCCAGCGGACGCCTTTTTCCTGGAAGAGTTTTTTCCAGTTGACTTCACCGGGTTGCATGTTGGCGGTGGCGGAGTGTCCGCGGTCGTAGAGTGTGACGCTGGCGCGTTTGCCCATGCCGACCTCGGTCCAGTTCAGTCCGATGCGGTCGCGTTTGCCGACGCCGTCGTATTTATGCACCGGCGCGAAACTGATGTCCATGCCGACGGATCGCGCGTGGTTGGCGACGATGCGTCCGATGGGCGAGTCGTTCAGCCCGCCGACCCAGCCGGTGCGAAGACCGAGGCGTGACAGGGCGTAGGCGACGTTGTATTCGCCGCCGCCGACCCAGACTTCGAGTTGATTGGCGAACTCGATGCGACCGTGGGCGGGGGGGCTGAGGCGAACCATGCACTCGCCGAGCGAAACCAGATCGAGCTGGCAGGTGTTGGCCGGACGAATCTTCAGGGACATAGTGACAATCCTTTCGGGTGGCGGGGGATGCGGGAGGGGGAGGGAAGAAGTTTCGGGTTTCGAGTTTCGGGTTTCGAGAAGGGGGTAAATCTTTCTCGCAACCCGAAACCCGTAACTCGAAACCGCGTTCGAGCGGGCCGACGACCTCCGTGCGGAAGTTGGCGAACCATTGTAAATCGTGGGAATGGGGTGTCAACGCGGGATCGCAGACCCGCAACAGACTCGCCAAACAAGACCCGCCATCCGACCCGTCGCGTTGGCGAACAGCGGCATGCCCCCCCCCGCAATAGTGTCCGGGACACGGGCATTCCCCGGGTTTGCGGCGTGGGTTGGGATGCAGCAACAGCGGACGACAGGCGCAACGAGAGCTGGGCGGGGGGGATCGGCGCAGCATCAACGTCAACACGGCGATGACGAAATCAGCCGTGTTCATCAGGCGGACTTTTTTCCGGTGGCGGCCAGTCGTTGGCGGCGGCGTTCGCGGTCGCGATCCCGTTCGGCGCAGCGACGCTGGTAAATCGCCAGCGCGTCCTCGACACTGCCGTAACCGCCGGCGGCCGGGCACATCAGATTGAAACGGTAACGGTCGGGTTGGCGCTCCAGCGGTTGATGCACTGTCTGGTGACTGAAGCAGCCGCGATCGGCCACGACGATCTGGCCCGGCTGCGCGTCCTCC
>JBAYVY010000216.1:0-6442 GCA_041674345.1 Phycisphaeraceae bacterium
CATTTCGCGTGTTCGGGCAAGCCGCTGGATGCGGAGATATTGACCAAAGCGGATGTGCGGTTCACCCCGTTGCCGGCGGTGGGGCTGACGGGCAACCCGATGCAATGGATCGGCTTCGTCAAGCGATACAAACAGAGCGAAGCCATCGCCCGGCGGATCATCGAGGAATACAACGTCGGCGTGGTGGTGTCGATGGGCGGCTACGTCAGCGCGCCGGTGGTCAGCGCGGCGGCCAAGCGAAAAATCATCGTGCTATTGGTCAATCTGGACGCGGTGGCGGGCAAGGCGAATCGGCGGATGGCGAAGAGGGCGGATCGCGTGTTCAGCGTGTTCGACAAGCCGGGGCTGGGTGTGAGCTTCGCACGGATCGGTTTCCCGTTGCGTCGAGCGGCGACCCCCGGAAGTATCCCCGGAAGTATCCCCGGAAGTATCCCCGGAAGTGGCGCGGGAAGTGGCGCGGGAACCCCCGGAGGTATGGAAGAAGCGCGGCGGCGACTCGGCCTGGAGCCGGCCACGCCGACGCTGCTGATTACCGGCGCCAGTCAGGGCGCGCAGACGCTGAATAAACTGATGATCGAACTGGCGCACAAGCCGCTGTGGAACGGCTGGCAGATTTTGCACCTGGCGGGCGAGGGGAACACCGAAGGGTTGATTCAGACGTATCAGCAGCATGGATTGAAGGCGAAGGTGCTGCCGTTTTTGGACGAGATGGGTCTGGCATGGGGCGCGGCGGACGTGGCGATCAGCCGGTGCGGCGCGGGCAGTGCGGCGGAAGTGCTGGCCAACGGCGTACCGACGATTTTTCTGCCGTACCCGTATCACAAAGACCAGCATCAGCGGCACAACGTGGCGCCGATGGAAGCGGCGGGGGGCTGCGTGATTCTGACCGACCTGATCGAGCCGGGCGCGAACGCGGCGGCGGTCGAGCCGGTGCTGACGGAATTGATGGCCTACGCGGATCGACGAAAGCTGATGCGCGATGCGCTGGCCAAACTTCAACAACCCAACGGGGCGGAACAGTTGGCCGAGGCGGTGATGGGGATTCTGGGGAAATGACGAATGACGAAGCACGAATGACGAAAGAAGTTCCAAATGCCAATGTTCCAATAGGGGCGTGAGGTGTTCGGAGATTTGGCATTTTGAATTTGGGATTTGATTCCTCATTCGGATTTCGTCATTCGTCATTCCCGCTTTGCGGCAGGGGCCTTACTTCCGGGGGCCGGGTCAGTTATAATGTTTGAGTACCGTTTTTATCCCCCGGAACCCCGGAATAGCAGGATATGAGCAGCAGTGCGCCCGCACGGGCGATCGACATGGCGAATCTGACCGCCCCGGCCAAGCTGGTGGAGCCGTATCTCCAGCGGTTTCTCGAAGCGCGCGTGATGCCCGGCAATCTGCGGGACGCGGTGTCATATGCGGCGATGGCGCCGGGCAAGCGGATGAGGCCGGTGCTGGTGATTCGCTCGTGCCAGGCCGTGGGGGGCGATGCTTCGGATGCCCTGCCGCCCGCCGCCGCGATCGAGCTGATTCACGCCTTTTCGCTGGTGCATGACGACCTGCCGGCGATGGACGACGACGACCTTCGCCGGGGCCGGCCGACGCTGCACCGTTACACCAACGAAGCGATGGCGATTCTCGCCGGTGACGCGATGATGGCGCTGGCCTACGACGTGATTTTCACGCAAATCACCGACCCGCGCAAAGCCCGCGACATCGCCGCCGAACTGACCAGCGGCACCACCGACATGATCGCCGGGCAGGTGTATGACACGCTGCCCGATTTCGCCGCCGCCGTCACGCCGCTGGATCGTTTGAAAACGATTCACCGCCACAAGACCGGCGCGTTGATCCGTGTCGCCTGCCGCATGGGCGCGATGTGCGGCAACGCCTCCGCCGATCAGTTGCGATCGCTCACCGACTACGGCGAAGCGATCGGCCTGATGTTCCAGGTGGTCGATGACCTGCTCGATGTCACGCAAACCACCGAACAACTCGGCAAAACAGCGGGCAAAGACGTCGAGCAGGACAAGCTGACCTATCCCGCCGTACTCGGCATCGAACGCACCCGCGCCGAGGTGGTTCGCTTGCAGCAGGCCGCCCACGATGCGCTGGCACCTCTCGGTGCCCCGGCGCAGCCCTTGCACGACCTGTGCGACTACATGGCGGTTCGCACGAAGTGACCCGCCTAACATTCATCATAAACATGCACACCCAGTCCCCCATAACGCGAATCCCCGCCACGCCCGGACGACGGATCGTCAAGGGCCGCGCCGCGCGATGGCTGAAATCCATCGCCGACCGCTGATCGCGTTTTTTCCCCATTTGGAACAAGGTACACGACCATGTCCGAACCGTTGATTCTGCCCACCATCACCTGCCCCGCCGATCTGAAAAAACTGCCCATCGATCAGCTCCCCCAGCTTGCCGCCGAAATCCGTCAGGCCATCTGCGATCAGGTCTCCAAGACCGGCGGACACCTCGCGCCCAACCTCGGCGTGGTCGAACTCACCATCGCCCTCCACTACGTCTTCGACATCGGCCCGCGCATGGGCACTTCCGCGGGCGGCACTTCCAGGGGCGGCACTTCCGGGGGTGATCGGTTGCTTTTCGACGTCGGCCACCAGTGCTATCCGCACAAACTCCTCACCGGACGCTATCCGAAACTCAATCGTCTCCGCCAGCGCGACGGCATGGCCGGTTTCCCCGAACCTTCCGAATCCGCCTACGACCTGTTCAGCGTCGGACATGCCGGTACAGGCGTCTCCACCGCCGTCGGCATGGCGCGCGGCGATCAAATCAACGGCGAACCGCACCGCCGCACCGTCGCGCTCGTCGGCGATTCCTCCATCGTCAACGGCCTGTCCCTCGAAGGCCTCAACAACGCCGGCACATTGAAGCGGCAGTTCCTCGTTATCCTCAACGACAACGGCATGTCCATCGGCAAACCCCAGGGCGCGCTCAGCCAATACTTCGATCGCGTTCGCGTTTCCACCACCTTCAAAGACATCAAACAACGCGCCCACGAAGTCATCAAGCGCCTGCCCGGCAGCGAAATGATCGAAAACGCCTATCACCGCATCGGCGAAATGGGCAAGGCCGCGCTGTCACACGAGCATATGTTCGAGCGGTTCGGCCTGCTGTGCATCGGTCCCATCGACGGCCATGATATTCCGACCCTCATCGAAATGCTCAATGAAGTGAAGGACATCGACCACCCCGTCCTGCTCCACGTCAAAACCGTCAAGGGCAAGGGCTTCACCTTCACCGAAGGCGACGCCACCACCTTCCATTCCCCCAAGCCCTTCAAAGTCACCGGCTGCCGCGTCGAGGTCCAGTCCGGCGGACGCTCCTTCACCAGCGCCTTCGCAGACGCCATGACCTCGCTGATGACCGACGATTCCAAAATCACCTGCGTCACCGCCGGTATGCCCGACGGCACCGGCGTCAACAAACTCATCCCCGCCTTCCCCGATCGCGCGTTCGACGTCGGCATCGCCGAGTCGCACGCGATGGACATGATGGCCGGCATGGCGAAAACAGGCCTCAAGCCCTTCGCCGTCATCTACTCCACCTTCACCCAACGCGCCTTCGATCAATTGTTCCAGGAAGTGTCATTGCAAGGCCTGCCCGTGCGCGTCTGCATGGATCGCGCCGGTCTGGTCGGCGGCGACGGCGCGGTGCATCACGGTTTCCTCGATGTGGCGTTCATGCGGTCCCTTCCGGGCATGACGCTGATGGCCGTGTACGATGAACCGACGCTCAAGGCCGCGCTGCGGTTCATGGCCGATTACCAGGCCGGCCCCTCCGCCGTCCGTTACCCGCGCGACAGTGTGCCGACCCCGCCCTACATCGACAAGGCCGAACCCTTCCAGCTCGGCAAGGCCGTGAAACTCGCCGACGGCAACGACGTCGCCATTCTCGCCTACGGCTTCCCGGTCAACGCCTCACTCAAAGCCCGCGAAATCCTCGCCGATTTACCTTCCGGGGGCATCAACGCCGCCGTGTACGACGCCCGTTTCGCCAAGCCGGTCGATATCGAATTGTTGCGGTCGCTCATCGAATCCAACACGCCGATCATCACGGTGGAAGATCACGCGACCATCGGCGGGTTCGGCACCTGCGTACTGGAGGCCTGCAACGAAGCCGGTCTGCCCACCCATCGCATCAAACGTCTGGGCCTGCCCGACCGTTTCATCATGCAGGACGGCCGCGGCAACCAACTGAAAGAAGCCGGCATCGACCCCGACTCCATCGCCCGCAGCACCCGACAACTGCTCGAAAAAATCGCCGCCCCCAGTCGGGCCTGAACTTCCGGGGGCCGGGGGCGGGCGAAGGTCCGGGTTTTTCCCAAAGCCATCGACTTGCCCCAGCCGCCCCGCTATAATCTCGCTTCAAATTTGAATAGCTCTTTGTCTCGCCGTGATAATCGCCGAGTTCGTCCGTGAAAATCGGACGAAGCGGAGGACCCAATTTTTTGGGGCTAATCCTCCTTCTGGTGGTAGGGGTAACTCGTCCCCGAGCCCGTCAGCTAACTCCGCAGGCGTTCGAGGTAACGGCGGCATCCCTTCGCCGCTCCGCGTCCCGATGGTCGGGTCGTCCTCTCCGTGCAGCAAGAGCCGCATTGTTGAAGGGCCCCGCCGTGTTCAACCCCATCCGTCCGTTCCTGTCCGTCCTGCGCTTATGCCGCGCTCGCATCGAAGCCCGCTGGCACACACTCCGCCCCGCGCAAAAACTCATCCTCGGCTTCGCCTCCTACGTCGTCACCGGCGTCCTGCTCCTCTCCTTGCCCGTATCCCAAAAGCTGCACGTCTCGGTTATCGACAATCTCTTCAACGTCACCTCCGCCATCTCCACCACCGGTCTGACCACCGTCAGCGTCGCTGATTCCTATTCCTTCCCAGGCCAACTCATCCTCCTCCTGCTCTTCCAGTTCGGAGGCATCGGCTACATGACCGTCTCATCCTTCATCATCCTCGCGCGCGGCAATCCCCTGTCCGCTTCACGTCTGGACATCCTCCAGGCCGAGTTCGCCCTCCCGCGGGATTTCAATATCCGTTCCTTCGTTCGCAATGTCGTCCTCTTCACACTTGTCATCGAATCGCTCGGCATCCTGCTCCTCTACGGCGAGTTCCGACAGGCCGGCGTCCATCAGCCCCTCTGGTCCGCCACGTTCCATTGCGTCTCCGCCTTCGCCACCGCCGGGTTCGGCCTCCACAACAACTCCCTCTGCGATTTCGCCCACAACCCCGTCGTCTGCGCCACCATCGGCACCCTCTGCTACCTCGGCTCCATCGGCTTCATCGTCATCCAGGACGCCTGGCACGCCATCCGTTATCGTCGATACCACATCACCTTCACCAGCAAGGTCATCCTCGTCACCACCGCCGCGATCTTCCTCATCGCCACGCCCATCTTCGCGCTGACCGATCCTTCACTCCTGGCGTTGCCGCTCGGAACCCGCTGGCTGGCCGCCGCTTTCCAGGTGATGACCGCCTCCACCACCGCCGGTTTCAACACCGTGCCCATCGAAGCGCTCGCCCCCGCCACGCTCACACTCACCATCGTCATCATGGTCATCGGCGCCTCGCCCAGCGGCACCGGCGGCGGCATCAAAACCACTTCCTTCTCCTCCCTCATGGCCATCCTTCTGTCCATCACCCGCGGACGCCAACACATCACCTTCCTCGGCCACGAAATCCCCCTGGCGCGACTCCTCTCCGCCGTCGCCTCCATCACGCTCTACCTGTCCTGTCTGACGGTGGGACTGTTCCTGTTGTGCCTCTTTGAACCCAAGCCCTACATCGACCTGGCCTTTGAAGCCACCAGCGCCCTGGGGACCGTCGGGCTGAGCATGGGCATCACCTCCGCGCTCACCCTCGCCGGTAAACTGATCCTTACCTCGCTGATGTTCATCGGCCGCGTCGGCCCGTTGACCATCGGTCTGGCGCTGCTCGAACAAAAGACCGTCCAACGGGTTCCCCATTCCGCCGACCTGGCGGTGTGAATCGGGCCGGACCTGGATTATTCAGATTGAACCGCAGAAGCGCAGAGTATGAAAACAGAAAATCAGAAAAATAAAACAGCGGAACATGCTGAGTTTGAAACCGAATGTTTTGTTTTTTCTCGCCTCTGCGGTGAATAATCGGGCCTAACCTGTGCCGCCGCTTGCGGCTTGGCGCGTCCCGTGGTGTGATGTTGTCCATGACCACACTCACACAAACGGGTACCGAAGAAATCCTCTGGACCGGACGCACTTCCCAGATCGTCAACTGGCCCTGGTTTCTGTTATGTCTGCTGGTGCTGCCGATCCCCTTGGCGATTTAGTGGCCGTGCAGGAATAACTGATAAGATTGCGAAGCAAATGGGACCGCGTGGTTGGACGGAGCCGCAGATCGCAGAGGCCCTGAAGTCTGGGCAACAGATTCCTGCCATCAACAAGGCG
>JBAYVY010000217.1:0-6431 GCA_041674345.1 Phycisphaeraceae bacterium
ATGCAATAGACGGGGGCGTTGGTTTTGTGTGTGTATTTCTGGCTGATGATGGCGTCGAGGGCGACGGCGGTTTTGCCGGTCTTGCGGTCGCCGATGATGAGTTCGCGCTGGCCTCGCCCGATGGGGATCATGGCGTCCACGGCTTTGATGCCGGTCTGCAAGGGTTCTTTCACGGGCTGACGCTGGGCGATGCCGGGCGCGATGATATCGACCTTGCGGGTTTCGTTGGATTCGATGGGGCCTTTGCCGTCGATGGGCCGGCCGAGGGGATTGACGACGCGGCCGAGCAACGCGTCGCCGACGGGCACTTCGAGCAGGCGTCCGGTGGTGCGGACGGACATGCCTTCGCGGATTTTGAGGTAGTCGCCGAAGATGATCGCGCCGACGGTGTCTTCTTCGAGGTTCATGGCCTGGCCCATGATGGTGGAGCCGTCTTCGCCCTCGAATTCGAGCAGTTCGGACGCCATGCACTGGCGCAGACCGGAGACGCGGGCGATGCCGTCGCCGACTTCGAGGACTTTGCCGACTTCGGAGACTTCGAGTTCGGCGGCGAAGTTGGCGATTTCGTTTTTAATGACACGGATGATTTCGTCGGTGCGGATTTTCATATTCTGGCGCTCCGGGCGGGGAGGGGCACTTCGTGCCACCCGCTAAACGGTTTAATCAGGGGTACCTTGTCGTGCGGCGTTTCGCCCCGCGTCGGCCAGTTGGCGTTTGATTCTCACCAGTTGCGTGGCGACCGAGCCGTCGAGCAGTTGGTCGCCGACGCGGATTTTCAGCCCGCCGATGATTTCGTCATCGACCCGCGTGTGCAACGTCGGGGTGCTGCCGAGCGACGCGGCCAGTTGCCGGGTGATGGCGGCGAGGGTTTCGGCGTCAAGGGGCTTGGCGCTGGTGACATCGACATCGACTTCGCCGCGACGATCCTTAAGCAGATTGCGATACGAGGCGATGACCGCGCCGAGTTGGTCGAGCCGGCCCTTCTTGCGAAGCACCTGAAGCAGATGACAGGTCAGGTCCGTCACGCGTCCCCGAAAGATTTGGTCGATGATTCGCCGGTGCTTTTCGATGTTGATGGTCGGATGCAGGAGCAGGCGGCCGAGGTCGGGTTGATCGCGGAGGAGTTGGCCGATCTGCGCCAGTTCGTCGCCGATTTCATCGACGCGGGCTTCGCCGGTTTCGGCGGCCAGTTCCATGACGCTGCGCGCATAGATCATCGCCACGGCGTTGGCTTGATGGACCGGGTTGTCAGCGGTGGAGTGCATGGTTTGCGCTTTGCGGCTTGCGTCCTGCGGGATGCGTCCTGCCTCGCAAGCCGCAAGCCGCAGGACGCACAGCCATGTCTGGCGTTAACTTGCTTTGCGGGTTTTCAGTTCCTGCATGGATTGATCGACCAGGCGGGCGGTGTCCGGGTCGGTGACCTGTCGCTGGAGGATTTTGCCGGCGACGGCGGTGGCCAGGTCGGCGGCGACGACGTAGAGGTCCTGCACCGCGGCTTGCTTGGCGCGGTCGATTTCCTCACGCGCCAGTTGGCGGGTGCGGGCGAGTTCCTCTTCGGTTTCGGCGGCGAGCTTGGCGCGTAATTGATCGGCGTCGGCGCGTGTTTGTTCCAGCATCCGGCGGGATTCGGCATGCGCCTCGGCGAGTTGTTTCTGATACTCGACGAGGGTTTGCCGGGCCTGCTTGTTGGCCGACTCGGCCTGGCGCAGGTCGCCGCGGATTTTGTCCTCGCGGGCCTGCAAAGCGCTGAGGATCGCCGGCCAGACGAACTTGGCGAGGATGGCGAACAGCACGAGGAACATGCCCAGGTTCCAGATGGCGGACATCAGGTTGGGCGAGAGCAACGCCTGACCGGGATCGACCGGCGATCGGCCGTGGGCGGCGGGTTCTTCCTGCGCGAAGGCGAGGGCCGGTGCGAGGGTCGCCGTTGCTGACAGTAACCAATAACGCGTGCGCAACATGAGCGGATGCTCCGAGTGGGAAGCCGGGGCGGGGGACCGCCCGGCTCGCTTGGGGAGACCAAACGATCTTACGCCTTGGGCAGCAGGCCGTTGCCGATGACGAAGGCGAGGATGAGGGCGATGACGGTGACACCTTCGATGAGCGCGGCGGCGATAATCATGTTGGTGCCGATGCGTCCGCCGGCTTCGGGCTGCCGGGCGATGGATTCGACGGCGCTGCCGCCGATGCGACCGATGCCGATGCCCGCGCCGAGGATGATGAGGCCCAGGCCGATGCCCACGCCCATGACGCCCATGCCCGCCCATTGAACTTCAGCCAGAAGAGAAAGCAACATATTCACAAGCTCCTTTGAATCTCGGGTGGTTGGTTCCACCACTGGGTTTTTACTTCGAGTCAGCCCGATCACCGGATCGGGCATGTTTTAAAACTTCCGGGGGTTGGGGGCCGGGGGTTACTCGGCGATCACGGCCTCCGGCGGCAGCGCGTTGTAGTGCTGGTCGCCTTCGGGATGAAGCTGACCATGTTCGTGTCCGCTGTGTTCGTGTTCATGCACGGCCCCCTGCGAGATGAAGATCGCCGTAAGGAACGTGAAGATGAACGCCTGGAGCATGGCGATGAACAGTTCGAGGATGAGCAATGCGCCGCCGCCGAGTACGACCGACGCACCGATGCCGTACATCAAGAAGCCCGCGGCGGGAATGAGCGAGACGAAGACTGCGAGCACCAGATGCCCGGCCATCATGGTTCCGAACAGACGCATGGCCAGCACGGTGCTTTTGATGACCAGGCCCAGCGCTTCGAGGAAGACCAGGAGGATGGCCAGGGGGATCATGCCGATGTTGGTGATTTCGATGGGGCAGAAATGTTTGAAGTAGGACAGGCCGCTCTCGCGCACGCCGATGATGTTAATCATCAGGAAGGCGACCAATGCGAGCGGGAGGTTGAGCGAAAGATTGCCGGTGGCGGTTCCGCCCCAGTGTCCCAGATGCCCGGCGTGTTCGACGCCGAGGATCGACCCGACGATCACGGCGATCGGGCCGATGGGCAGCAGCCCCAGCAGATTGCAGAAGAGGATGAAGAAGAAGACCGTCCAGAGGTAGTAGATGTATTTGTCGGTGATGTCTTTGAGGTTGGGCCGGGCGACTTCCTCACGGACGAAGACGCACATCGTTTCCATCAATTGGGTGAAGCGGCCCTTGGCGACGTGGGATTCCAGATCGCCGGCACGGGGCGTGATGCGCCGCGCCAGCCAGGCGAAGGTGATGAGTACGAGGATCGCGGCCAGCGTGCCCATGAACAGGTGATTGGACACGTCCACGGACCCGATGCGGAACACGGTCTGCGGCAGCACGTGGTCGATCGGATTGCTTTCGGCGAGGATGGTCAGCGGGCTGAGCAAGCGGAACCCTCCGTGGTGTGAACCGACTGATATGCCGCCTGGAAGTATCGCACGATCAGCGTCACTTCCACCGACAGCAGCAGAAGATACCAGCCGACGGTCCAACCCGCGACGGCTTCCAGCCGCCAGGGCGACAAAGCGAACACGGCGGCGGCCCCGGCGAGCGTGAGGAACATGCGGACCATCACACCGACCAGCGCGCCCTGGGCCGCGCCTTCGGGGGAGTGGCCGGACATGATCCGCAGCGGCAGCAGCGCGATGGCGGATGACAAGCCGCACACGGCTCCGGTGACGATCACGACCGGCCAGGCGTCGTCGTGGCCGAGAAGGAACACCGTGGCCAGGCAGAGCGTGGCGAAAGCGGCCCAGACGGTTGCGAGGACCGTGAGGGATTGACGGATGGGGAAGGAAGACGGGATGGGCCGGCCGGTGTCGGTCATGCGTGAATCGTCGCGGTGAAGTCGAAAGTCACCTGGAATCCTTGTTGATGTCCCTGAACAGATTATACAGTCCGCCGATCAAACCCAACATCGCCCCGGCGAGCATGCCCCAGGGAGAACAATTCGCCCATTGATCGAACCAATAACCCAACCACGCCAAGACCAGAATCACCCCGGCCAGTTCCATTCCGGTTCCGAACTGTCGCCAAGGCGAAGGGTTTCTGGACGGCTCCGGCATGACACACCTGACGAATCGGCCGCGGGGTGGGTGGTTCTCCCAACCGACATTGCTCCGCCGCGACCCATCGGGGCAAGTAGAATAAATGCCGCGAAAGAACGTGTCAACCGTTGGGCGGGCCGTGTTCTGGGCGGGGCCGTTGGCGTATCATACACCCCATCATGCACGGCGCGGATTGTTCAACTTGCGAGGTGATGATGGTTCGGCCCATGACACGCCGGTTCGTCGGTCTGTTGCGAATCGTGATCGCCGCGATCGCCGTTTCCGCCACGCCTTCTCTCGCGGAGCAACATATGCTCGTTTACATCGGCACCTACACCGGCCCCCAATCCAGGGGCATCCACCGCTGCGAACTGAACACCACCACCGGCTCCCTCACCCCGCTGGACGTCACCGAAGGCGATACCGGGGGCGTCGTCAACCCCTCCTTCCTCGCGCTGCATCCGACCCAACCCCTGCTGTTCGCCGTGTCGGAAGTATCAAAGTTCGGCGATGCGCCCGCCGGCGGCGTCGCCGCTTTCCAAATCGACGCATCCGGCCGACTGAAACCGCTCAACACGCAAAACTCCGGCGGGACCGGGCCTTGCTTCCTGTCCGTCGATCCGACCGGCACGCACGTGCTGGTCGCCAACTACGGCGGCGGCAGCGTCGCCGCTCTGCCCATCGACCCAACCGGCCGACTCCAACCCGCCCGCACCTTCATCCAATTTCACGGTGACGCCAAGCCCCACGCACATGCCATCTCCGCCGACCCCACCGGACGATTCGCCATCGCCACCGATCTGGGCCTCGATCAGATTCGCGTGTTCGCCTACAACCCGGCAAGCGGCGAACTCGTCGCCAACGATCCGCCCTTCGTCCCGCTCCCCGCCGGCACCGGCCCGCGACATTTCGTCTTCCATCCCAACGGCAAATGGTGCTACGTCATCAACGAACTGAACTCGACGATCGACGCCTTCGCCTGGAACGCGCAGGCCGGCACGCTCACGCCGTTCGATCACCTCGCCACGATTCCACCTGATTTCCACGAGCGAAATGACACCGCGCACATCGCCGTCCATCCGTCGGGCCGCTGGCTCTACGGTTCCAACCGGGGCCACGATTCCATCGCCGTTTTCCGCATCGACCCCGACACCGGCGAACTCACCGCCATCCGTTACGAACCGGCGCGCGGCCGAACGCCCCGCCACTTCAACATCGACCCCACCGGCACTTTCCTGCTGGCCGCCAATCAGAAAAGCGACAACGTGCAGGTCTTCCGCATCGACGCGCCAACCGGCCTGCTGACCCCGGTCGGCCAACCCGTTCCGATCCCCAGCCCCGTCTGCGTGATCTTCCGCGAACGCAGGTGAGTTTTGGATAAGACGTCGCCGACAAGGGGGGTGGGTGCGTTGGGTAGCGAGTAGCGAGTGACGGCTGGCATATGACGCGGGAGCAGGGCGGACGGTTCGCCGTGGCTCAGACGCACGACGTAGGTGTGGGCCCGGCCGCGATTTTTCCAACCGACGAAACCCGCTGACAGCCGATGCGCCCACCCAATTCAGATCGACATCCGCCAGGACAATCGCCCCATCGTAAAACACACCGGTGCTGGCCGGCAGGTAGCCGTCGGCGGTAATGTCAATGTCGCGGTCGGGCGCGTAGTTGGACGAAAGACGTTTGAGCAGCGCCCCGGTGTATGAGAACTTCAACAGGTCGCCTTCGGAATCAATCCCGTACATGCTCAACCGCGGTTCCAACGCCTCCAGGCATGGCGTCCCCATGACAGTAAAACGATTATTTTCCATGAACTTACCGGATCCCCGCAAAGGATACGTCGCGCAATGATTTAGATGACGCCCACCACGCTGTCCCTCTCTCTGTTGGAAACCCAAAAACGTACTCATGCATCGGCCCCAGAAAATCGGAGTCGCCTGAACTTGACTGGGCGACGCGGCTTGCCGGCCAGAGACAGTGGCTATCTCCGTCGGCGCCAGCGATATCGACGCGGTGGTCGTGACGAACGTGTCAACCGACGCAGTCAAGGATCCCCAAGGCAATGGGAAGCCACACCGCGCCAAGTCTTTATCTGGCAGCGCATATCTGGCAGCGCATTTGACAGAAACGCCGATGATTCCGATGATGGCCTGTCTCGCAGGAGAGGTGCCAGAGTGGTCGAATGGGCCGGTCTCGAAAACCGGTGTGGCGCACTGCGTCACCGTGGGTTCGAATCCCACCCTCTCCGTTTTACTGAGTTTGCGGCGTTTTCGGCGGCTTCGCCGCCGCCGTTTCCCATCGCCCTCATTTCCGCCCGTGCCAGAACCTCTTTATCCAGAACCGTTTGCCAAACCCCGCGCGGCTCCCACAAAAGCGTCCCGCAACGCAGAGTCAGGTTCGAGCCGACTTTCCGCAG
>JBAYVY010000218.1:0-6424 GCA_041674345.1 Phycisphaeraceae bacterium
CGGTGCAGTTGAGGGTGAAGATGACGTGGCTGGGGTTTTCGCCGTGGAGGAGGGTGTTGATGCGATTGCGGCAAAGGTCGATGAGCTTGCCGGACTCGACGGACTGACGGTAGGAGCCGCGGCCGGGGCTGGCACCGAGTTCGGTGGCGTAGTGCTGCATGGCGGCCAGCACGGCGCGTGGCTTGGGGAAACTGGTGGCGGCGTTATCGAGGTAAAGCGTGGGCGAAGCCATATCGTTGTGATTGTATGTTTGTCAGGCCGATGTGTCATCGTTGGGTGGTGTGCTGGGGGGTGTGGTTTGATTTTGCATCGGCGTCGCTGGAAAATGCGGCGACTTTAATTGAAAGGTTTGTCCATGTCGGGCGGCAAGACAATCACGTGGCGGGAACAGGACGCGGCGGCGGAACTTCACCCGATGTTGGCGGCACTGGGCGAACATTACCCCATCCGTTGCGGCGAAGGCGGCAAGCGCGGGGCGACAGCCGTGCGATTCGTGCAACAGCGCGGCGGCGAAGGCGTGCGCATTGAGATCGAGGGCGGCGTCGCCGTGGTGACTTACGATCAGCCGTTTCACGCGATGCGAGGCGTGGGCGCGCTGCTTGCCGGACTGGTTAAATCCGGGCGGGTGTACGAGGAACACGTGCCGTTTACGACCTTCGGCATCATGCTCGACTGTTCGCGTAATGCGGTGATGAAAGTCGATCACCTGAAGAAGTGGCTGCGGCAATTGTCGCTGCTGGGCTACAACATGGTGATGTTGTACACGGAGGACACTTACGAGTTGCCGGACGAGCCGTACTTCGGCTATTTGCGGGGGCGATACACGGCGGAGGAATTGCGGGAGATCGACGGCTACGCCGCGTCGCTGGGCATGGAAATGATCGGCTGCATTCAGACGCTGGGCCATTTGCAGCAGATTTTGCGATGGCATGCCTATGCGGAGCGGACGAGGGACACCGCGTCGGTGCTGCTGGTCGATGAAGAGAAGACATATGCGTTGATCGACAAGATGATCGCGCAATTCGCGCAGGCGTATCGCAGCCGGCGCATTCACGTCGGCATGGACGAGACGCACGATCTGGGACGCGGAAAGTTCATGGATCGTTTCGGCCACCAGCGCGGCTTCGACATTTTCAACCGGCATTTGGCGAAAGTGGTGGACATATGCGGCAAACACGGCCTGAAACCGATGATCTGGTCGGATATGTATTTCCGCATGGGTTCACAAACGGGCGACTACTACGACGCGAATGCGAAGATACCGGCGGATGTGGCGGCGGCCATTCCGGCGGAGGTGGAACTGGTCTATTGGGATTACTACCACGAGGATGAGGGATTCTACCGCGATCACATCGACCGGCATCGCGCGCTGGGCAAGGAGCCGCTGATGGGCAGCGGCGTGTGGACGTGGAACTTGCCGTGGCATGACTTCGATCACACCCGCCGCACCGCGGGGCCTTGCGTGACGGCTTGCCGGGAACGCAAGGTCAGGGAACTGTTTTTCACGATGTGGGGCGATAACGGGGGGCATTGCGAATTCGACTCGGCGTTGAGCGGGCTGGCCTACACGGCGGAACTGGCATATGCCGGGCGGGCGACCGATGAATCGCGGCTGGCCAAACGGTTTGCCGCGATATGCGGGACGGATTACCGCAAGGTCGTCGCGGCTTCCGGTCTGATGTTCGAGCAGTGCGAATCGCTGCTATGGGATGACCCGCTGCTGGGGATCAACTGGAAGACGCGATCGGCGGATCGATGGAAACGCGCGTCCAGGCATTACCACAAACTGGTGTCTCGGTTGAGCGACGTGGCCGGTCAGACCGAACCCGTGGACTTCGCCCATGCGGTGAACATGGCGGAATATCTGGCGGCGAAAATCGACTTGTCGCTGCTGTTGGACAAGGCATATGCCAAACGCGACAAGAAAAAACTCGCGGAGGTTCGCAAGGAGATTCCAGCGATGATTCGCCTGGTCGACCGCCTGCATGATTCGTTCCGCAGGCAGTGGTATCGCCGCAACAAAACCTTCGGGTTTGAAATGATTCAGGTTCGCATGGGCGGGATCAGGCAACGATATCAGGAACTCAACGATCGGCTGAAGGAATTGGCCGCGGGCCGGATTGACCGCATTGAGGAGCTTGAACAGCGGGCCGGAGAAGAGATGAAACGAAACTGGCGGGATATCGTCAGCGGCTCGAACGAGGGTTGACGGGGATCGGGGGGCGGCCGCTCAGCGGCTCATCGCTTCGTGCAGCAGTTTGATCGGGTCCAGGCCCCAGATCATCTGCACGCCGCTGATCGCGGTGATGATGAGGATCGACCAGCGGAACACCGTGTCGCTCATCCGCCGGTGCATCACCAGCCCCAGATAAGTACCCAGCGGCACGGCGGGCAACAGGAACAGCCCCGGCCAAAGCGTGTCGGGAACCAGCAATCCCAGCAAAAAGTAGGGCAGCAGTTTCACCGTGTTGAAGATCAGCGTGAACGCCACCGCCGTGCCGACGAACCGCCGTTTCTCCAGATGCTGGCCCAGGAAAAAAATCGTCAGGATCGGCCCGGCGGCGTGCGCGATCGTCGATACCACCCCCGCCAGGAAACCCGTGATCGACCCGCTCAGCCACGTCGCTTTCAATTTCATCTGCGGGGCGTAACGCGCCTTGATCTGATCGCCCACCACGTACAGCAGGCAGATCACCCCGATGACCATTTCCATTTTCTGCTTCGCCGCGTCCTTGATGTTGGCATGCGTCTGGCCCCCGCCCCCGGCAACCGAACCGGTCCACGCATCGGGCATCCACCCCAGATGAGGCCGGCCTATCAGCACGAACAACGCGATCGCGCCGATCAATATCCCCGCCAGTGTGCCGGGTGTCAGCACACGCAGGTTGTGGCGATCGACATGATCGTGATGATGGATCACGCTGAGGATGTCCGCCGCCAGAAGCATCGGCAGCAACGCGCCCATCGCGCGGGTCGGATCGCCGAACGCGAACACGAACAGCGGTACGGCGATGATGCCCACCCCCGAACCGAACCCCGACTTGGCGATGCCCAGAATGATGACCGCCGCGATCGCCAGCAGCCAGCTCAGCAACGGATAGGGCTGTTCGGAGAACGGCAACGTCATGGCGAAGGTGAACATGGGGCATGAGTATAACCATTTGGTGATTGGGGGAAGTATGATTGGGTGAAATAAAAAACGCATCCGATCCGCGGCGCGCCGCGGGTCGGGCTTGCCTCAATGCCTTTTCCGTTTATAACGATTTTTCCGGTTGACCGATGCGAATTCGCGCGCAAAGTCCGAAAATATCCGGCACCGGTCGAAAGCCGTGATAGAATTGATCTGATGGGCGAAAGAGATCGCAAGCCCCTGATGTCGCAGTCGCATCCGTCCAAGTGCCTGTTGTGGGTCGCGGCCGGTTGCGATGTGCCGTTGGAATTATTGGACGGCCTGCGCCGCCGCGATGTCGCCGTGCGACAGGTTCACGATTCCCCGTCCGTCATGGCCGCCCTGGCGACCGAAGGCGCGAAGGTGCTGGTGCTGGTCGAACCGGCGACGTTGCGCGATGTCGAGCGTCTGGTCAAAGCCGTGCGCGGCTACCACGACGCTTCCATCTGGCGCTACGAACGCGGCGCGATGCCCGCCCTGACGCCGTGGATGCCCGTGAAGTCGGAAGTCGGAAGTGGGAAGTCGGAAGTTCGGAATGACACTTCCGACTTCCCACTTCCGACTTCCGACTTACCCGACACCCCGAACCCCGAACCCGAACCGGACAACGATGCCCTGCTCACCCAAGCCGAACTGGCCATGCTGCTGAACGACGATGACGACCTGAAGGAAGCGAACGGACTTTGACGCGATGATTTCGGAGAAACCCAATCAGACGCAGCAAGACCCCGGCGAGGTGATCGTCGTGGTGGGCGATGCCGCGCTGGCGCGATCCGCCGCCGGCCGGCCGCACACCACCGTCAATGTCGAGGATTACCTTCAGGCGATGGGTGTGATGCACCGTCGAAAAGTGCGGGCGGTGGTCGGGCATATGGCGTCGCTCGGCCGCGACGCCGAATCGACCCTCCACGCCCTGCGGCGGATCAATCCCGCGGCCAAACTCCTCCTCGTCGCCGAACCCGCCGAGGAACCCGACGCCATGCGCGCCGTCCGCCTCGGTTTCGATGACTACTTCGTCCTGCCCCTGCGCACCGGCGAAATCCAAAAAGCCCTGGGTTCGCAATCCGCAATCCGCAATCCGCAACCCGCGATCAAAGACGAATCCCTGCTCGATCAACTGCTCACCGAACGCGGCTCCATCTGCGAAAAAGTCGTCGAACAGGTCAAACAACAGACCGGCTGCGATGTCTGGTGGAGCGCCCAACCCGTCATCGACGCCAAAGCATGTGTCCCATTGCAACATGAATCGACCGCGCTGGGCCATCTGGCGAGCAATGAGTGCGACGATCAGCGACTTTATCCCGCGGCCCAATGGGCGTCGCGCTGGCTGGCGATGGAACAACGTCTCATTCATCTGCGACACCTGGCGTATCACGATGAACTGACCGGCGCGTGGAATCGCCGCTACTTCGACCGCTTCCTCGAATCCGTGCTGAATCGCGCACGCAAGCAGCGGTTCCGCGTGACCCTGCTGATTTTCGACATCGACGATTTCAAACTTTACAACGACCGCTTCGGCCATGACGCCGGCGACGAAATCCTGTGCGAGGCCACACGCCTCATGCAGTTCGCCGTGCGCAAACACGACGTGGTCGCCCGCATCGGCGGCGATGAGTTCGGCGTGATCTTCTGGGACGCCGAGGGGCCTCGCAAGGAAAACTCACAACATCCCCACACGCCTCATATTCTGACCGCGCGGTTCCAGAAGGCGATCTGCGAACACCGATTCCCCAAACTGTCCGACCTGGCGCCCGGCACACTCACCATCAGCGGCGGGCTGGCCAGCTATCCCTGGGACGGCCAAAGCCCCGCCGAACTCATCAAACTCGCCGACAACATGCTCCTCGAATCCAAACGTCAGGGCAAAGACAAAGTCACCCTCGGCCCCGGCGCGATGCGCGTGTGCAACCTGAAGGAATGATGTCTGATTTTTGATTTCTGATTTGGCCGCATCGGCTTGAGTACGATTCTTCAAAATCAGAAATCCGATATCAGAAATTCTTTCACCCCGCCAGCGGCAGTTCCACTTCTTCCATCGCCGGCCAGGGATAGTGTTCCATCAGAAAATCTTCCAACTGCGGGCGCTGGGCGATCAGGAAAAACACCGGATCGTGCAGCCGCCTCCAGGCGAAGTTGACCGCCCGCGCCAGCTTGTCACGAGTGGTCGCCGCGATCAGTTCGCCGTTCTCCTGCCTCAGCGGCAACAGACGAAACTGCCACGCCTGTCTGCGATTGAGCACCTTGAGAACCTCCACGTCGATGCGTTGCGTATCGAGATCGACGCAGGTGTCGAACGCCATGTATTGATCGATCCACGCCTGTTCCACGATGTCGGGGCTGATGCCGAACAATCGTTCCGCCAGGTCGCCGAACGGCCGGCCGCTGCGATCCTGCTCCGTCAGAATATCCGCCACCTGCTGTTCGGTCAGCGCTCCGCTGCGGACCAGCAACTGTCCAATTCGCATCTTCGGGTACTGCCCCATAACCGGACTCCTCTCGGGTGATTCCGCGCGGATCATTCGATCCACTACACCCATCGGCCCGGCGGTGACATGACGTTAATTCGCAACGGAAAACCCCCTGATCGCAGTCCGTCTGTGAGGGTTGGGGCGTGTGCGCGTTGCGGCTTGCGTCCTGCGGCTTGATGCTCGCGCCGCACACCGCAGGACGCAAGCCGCAACGCGCTTACTTCACTACGATCTTCGTCGGGTCGAACTTCGCCTTCGGCCAGTCCATCTTCATCGACTCCAACTGTCGCACCAGCGCCTCGGCGATCAGCAGATTGCGATACCACTTGCGCTCCGCCGGAATGATGTGCCACGGCGCGTGCTTCGGGCCGCACTTTTCCATCATCACCTCGTAGGCCTGTTGATAGGCGTCCCAGTGATCGCGCTCCAGCAGGTCTTCGGGGTTGAACTTCCAGTGTTTGTCCTCGCGTTCCAATCGGCGCTCCAGTCGCTGCTTCTGATAATCCTTGGAAATGTGCAGAAAAAACTTGAGGATGTGCGTCCCCTCATCGTGCAGCAACCGCTCGAAATCGTTGATGTGGTCGTAGCGTTTTTCCCACCGGCTTTCCGGCACGAGATTCTTCACACGCACGATCAGCACATCCTCATAATGCGAACGGTTGAACACCACGATCCGCCCCTTGCCCGGCACATGCGTGTGGATGCGCCACAGAAAATCGTGCGACAATTCCTCCGGCGTCGGCCCCTTGAAACTGGCGACATCCACCCCCTGCGGGTCGATCGGGCC
>JBAYVY010000219.1:0-6419 GCA_041674345.1 Phycisphaeraceae bacterium
GCAGCAGTTCAGCGCCGGGCGGATCGTGGCCGGCGCGCTGGAACAGTCGAACGTGGATTTGGCGGAAGAGTTCGTGAATCTGATTACGGCCAGTTCGGCGTTCAGCGCGTCGAGCCGGGTGATCACGACGGCGGATCAGTTGATACAGCAATTGCTGGCGGCGGGTCGGTAAGGGCCGATAAGCCGGCGGAATCGGAGTGAACGGCGATGATAATGCTGACGCGGCTGAACGGCCAGAAGTTTGTGGTGAACGCCGAACTGATTCGGACGGTGGAGGCGTTGCCGGACACGACGATCAGGTTGATTAACGGCGACACGATGATCGTGCGTGAAAGCATGGAATCGGTGGTTGAAAAGGCGGTGGAGTACGGACGGAGCTTGCGGAAATTGCTGCCGCCGAGCTAGCGCTGTGCGGGATGCGGTGTGCGGTGTGCGGCGACGCATCCCACAAGCCGCACCTCGCACAGCGCATCCCGCATTCCGCGTTAAGTACCCATCAGGACTGGTCGATATGCAACCAGGGAACCGAACAATCGCTCGCCGAACGACCGCGCAAGCGGCCCCGGCGGCGGGAGTGTGTCATGGACCTGGTAAGCATTACGGGACTGATTTTGGGCTTCGTGCTGCTGGCTTGGGCGATTTTGTCCGGCTCCAGCCCGAAGGCGTTCATCGATCCGGCGTCGGTCATTCTGGTGATCGGCGGCTCGATCGCCTCGACGATGATTTCGGTGCCCGGCTCGCGGTTGAAACAGACGCTCAAGGTCATGAAGAAGGCGTTTTTCTACAAGCATCAGTCCGTCGAGAAGTTGATCGCGGACCTGGTCAGTTATGCGGAAGTCGCACGGCGCGACGGCATCCTGTCGCTGGAAACGATGTGCAAAGAGATCGAAGACCCTTTCATCGTTCGCGGCATCCAGATGGCGGTGGACGGCACGGACCCGGAATTGATCCAGCAGATCATGGAGACGGAACTGGAAAACCTGATGGACCGTCACGAAGCGGGCAAGAGTATCCTGGCGATGCTGGGCAAATACGGCCCGGCGTTCGGCATGATCGGCACGCTCGTCGGACTGGTCATCATGCTGGCCAACATGAAAGACCCCTCGGCGATCGGCCCCGGCATGGCGGTGGCGATCCTCACGACGCTTTACGGCGCCGTGCTGTCGAACGTCGTGTTTCTGCCGATGGTCGATCGGCTGTCGGCCCGCAGCGCCGAAGAGGTGCTGCTGAAAACGATCATCATCAAGGGCGTCATGGCGATTCAGAGCGGCGACAACCCGCGAATCGTCGAACAGAAGTTGCGGACGTTCCTCCCGCCGGCGTTGCGGAAGGACGAAAGCAAGAAGGACGCCGAAGCGGCGTGATCCGTCATGAAAAAACGCCAGAACACCGACGGCGGAGTGCCCGAATGGATCGTCACCTACGGCGACATGATGTCGCTGTTGCTGACATTTTTCATTCTGCTGGCGGCGTTCAGCGAGATCAAACAGCCGGACAAGGTGCAGGATGTCATCAAGGCGATTCGTGAACGGTTCGGCATGATCGAAGGCGGCGGAGACGCCCCGGTCGATGCGCAGACCCTGCAAAGCGTGCTGGAAATGCTTGAAGAAACCGCGTTGTACAAGGAAAAAATCAAGAAGCGGTCCAACGCGGACGACCCCGGCATCACCGGAAGGCAGACGACGGTGACGCGCGTGCGGGAAGGGCTGCAATTTTCGGTCGGCGGATTGCTGACCTTCGAGCCGGGCCGCGCCGACCTCAAGCCCCAGGCCAAGGAGGAACTGGCGAAGATAGCGAATGTGATTCGCGGACAGAACAACAAGGTTGAGATTCGCGGACACGCATCGGGCACGGATGCGACGGCGGATTCGCCATACAAGTCGCTCTGGGATTTGAGCTATGCCAGGGCGAAGGCGGTGATGGAGTTCATGACGGCCCCGGCGCAGGGGATCGACGTTCGACGCATTCGACTGATCGGCTGCGGGGCGGAG
Organism: Phycisphaeraceae bacterium; assembly: GCA_041674345.1. GTDB lineage: Bacteria > Planctomycetota > Phycisphaerae > Phycisphaerales > Zrk34 > JBAYVY01. Next base: position 1,992 of record JBAYVY010000219.1, read on the forward strand.
GAACCGCTGGCGGCGCGGGTGTACGAGCCGTCGCAGCAGTCGGTGAACCGGCGTGTGGAACTGATCGTGACCGAAACATTGATACAGGATTTTCAGGCGGAGCAGGCGGCGCAGCCGGATCGGTCGGCGCTGAGCGCGGCGACGCCGATTTTGAGGTGAACCAACATGGCAGCGGAAAAACCCCCCAGGAACAAGGAAGCGAAGGACAAGGAGACCGTGGCGCCGGCCGAGGGGGCCGCGCCAGCGTCCCCCAAGCCCGCAGGCGCGATGAAGGCGATGATCGCCGTGGTCGTGGTGTTGTTGCTTGAAGGCGGGACGATCATGGGTACGATGATGCTGTCGGGATCGCCCCAGGAGAGCAAGGGCGAAACGATCGCGGCGGACACGCAGGCGGCGATGAACAAGCTCGTCGAGGTGCCGCTGTTGAAGGACAAGTTCGAAAATCTGCGCACCGGCCGGACCTGGCTTTACGATACGGAGATCGTGGTGACGGTCGCCCAGAAGAATCTGGACAAGTTCAAGGCGGACCTGGAAGCCAGCAAGGTGCAGGTGCAGGTGGACATTCAGACGCTGTTCCGCATGGCCGAGCCGTTGGTGTTCCAGGAGCCGACCCGTGCGACGCTGACGCGGCAGATCAAGGCGTCGCTGGACAAGCGGTTCGGCAACGACGCGGAGGATCAGCCGGTGGTGCATGAGGTGCTGATCGCTAAATGTTTGGGCTATCGCACGGATTATTGATCGACTTGCGGCTTGCGACTTGCGGTTAAGATGGCAGGACGCAAACCGCAGGACGCAGGACGCAAACCGAGAAAGGGTGGCCGCCATGGCCGAGGACAAGACGCGGATCGAATCGACCGACGCCGACGCCGCCGAGGATGCGGGCAAGCTGGCCGAGCAGGCGTTGAACAGCGCGCAGCAGGCGGTGGAACAATTGAGCGCCGCGACGGGGGATGCCGCCGCCGGAAGCGCCGCCGCGTCCGACAAAACTTCCGGGGGCGGTACTTCCGGGGGCGGGGGCGGGGCGGGGCGCAATGTCGATTTGCCGAACTTTCAAAAGGTGCTGGCCGATGTCGAAGCCGGCGGGCTGGACCTGCTGCACGATGTCGATCTGCACGTGCGCATCGAGCTGGGCCGGACGCATATGCTGGTCGAGGATGTGCTGCGGCTGGCCGAGGGCAGCGTGGTGGAACTGGACAAGCTGGCCGGCGATCCGGTGGACGTGTTCGTGAACGACCGGCTGGTGGCGCGCGGCGAGGTGCTGGTGCTCAACGACAACTTTTGCGTGCGCATCAGCGAAATCGTCGGCGAGGTCGCTTCGGACGACGATGACAAGCCGGAGGAAAATCCACAGACAAAAACGTAACGCCGTGTGGTATGATGCGGTGGACGTTTAGCGGGCGGCACGGAGTGCCCCCTTTGATTGAGCCATGGATGGCGACATGATCCGCAGAGACTTTCTCATCGCAGTGCCGGCGGTGGTCGTGACGATGTGCATCGTCGCGGCCGGTTCGCCGGCGCAATCCACAACAACCGCCGCGCCCAATGCCCCGGTCAGCATTTCTCCCGCACCAACGGGCGTTGCTCCGGTATCGACCGAACCGCCGCCGCCGCCGCAGGAGCAACAACCGCTCGGCCCGTCCGGTTTGCAGGCCGAGCGTAGCGCGACCGGCAACACCTCCTCCTCCGCGACCACTTCCGGGGGCGGGAGCGGGGGATGGGTCGTGCAAACCATGCTCGCGCTGGGCCTGGTGATCGCGCTGATTTTCGCCTTGCGATGGTTGCTCAAGCGACTGACCGGCTGGGGCGGCGCGACCGGCGCTCACCGCGCCGATGCGCTGGTCGAAGTTCTCGCCCGTTCGACCATCGCGCCGAAGACCAGCGTCTTGTTCCTGAAAATTCACGAACGCATCGTCGTCGCCGGCCAGACGCCCGCCGGCCTGGACACGCTGACCGAGTTTGACGACCCCGATCAGGTCGCCGCGATTCTCACACAAATCCAAGCCGCCCGGCCCCACAGCATTTCACGCGCCTTCGGCTCGCTGCTGAAACAGGCCGACAAGGATTACGCCCCCGGCGACGAACAGGAACACATCGTCGATCGCACCCGCGACAGCATGTCCGGCTTGCTGGGCCGCATCCGCTCCCTGAAAAAAAACAACGGGGGTGACGCATGAACCCATCCCCCATGTTTAGCGGGCGGCACCCCCGGAATGAATCGCCCCTCTCCGGGTTCCATCCCCGCGCCCGCCGCCTCACCTGGCGATTGTTCCTCACCATCATGCTCAGCGTCATGGCGTGGGCCACTCCCGGAACCGCGCAAAATACAAACCCCGCTCCCGGCCCCCGAACCCCGAACCCCGCGACTTCACCCATCCCCGACATCACCAATCCCGTGGACGTTTTGCAGGGCGCCGCCGATGCCGTCCCCGGTTTCAAGGGTGGCTTGTCCTCCACGCTCAACGTCCTGGTCCTGCTCACCGTCCTCTCGCTCGCCCCGGCCATCGTCATCCTCTGCACCAGCTTCGTCCGCATCATCGTCGTACTCTCGCTGCTGCGGCAGGCCATCGGCACGCAATCGCTTCCCCCCAGTCAGGTCATCACCGGGCTGGCGCTGTTCATGACGTTTCTCGTGATGTCGCCGACCATCGAACAGATTCATCGTGACGCGATCGTGCCGCTGAACGCCGGTCGGATCGACCAGATGACCGCGTGGCATCGGGCGCGTCAGCCGATCCGTGACTTTATGTTCGCCCAGATCGACCGCACGGGGAACTGGGGCGACGTTTACATGGTGCTGAACTACCGGGGCATCGACACGTCGCATCCCGATCAGCTCAAACACGCCGACGTCGATATGGTCACGCTGATTCCCGCGTTCATTCTGAGCGAATTGAAGACCGCGTTCCTGATGGGCTTTCGCATTTATCTGCCGTTCCTGGTGATCGACATGGTGATCAGTTCGTTGCTGATTTCGATGGGCATGATGATGTTGCCGCCGGTGCTGATTTCGCTGCCGTTCAAGCTGTTGCTGTTCGTGCTGGTCGATGGCTGGCGTCTGGTGGCCGGCAACCTGCTCGACAGCTTCGCGGTGGTGCGACATGCAACAGGATAGTGAAAGTCGGAAGTGGGAAGTTCATACTTCCGCCTTCCGACTTCCTACTTCAAACTTAAGGATTTCGATATGACCCCCGACCAGGCCTTGGATTTGGTGCGGCAGACGTTGATGGTGACGCTCATCATCAGCGCGCCGATTCTCATGGCCGGCCTGCTCATCGGGCTGGTCATCAGCATCTTCCAGGCCGTGACGCAGATTCAGGAACAGACCCTCAGCTTCGTGCCCAAAATCGTCGGCATGGCCGTCGTGACCATCGCCGTCGCCCCCTGGATTTACACCCAACTCGCCGAGTTCGCCCGACTGATGTTCGCGCCATGAGGATCGAGTAGTGAGTAGCGAGTGTGTTCTTCGCTACTCACTACTCACTACTCACTACCAACATGACTCCCCTCGACTCCATCCCGCCCTTCATCCCCGCTTTCCTGCTGGTGTTCTTCCGCCTGACCGGACTGTTCCTCTTCGCGCCGGTGTTCGGCTCCAACGTCATTCCCCGACGGGTCAAAACACTGCTCGCCCTGGTGCTCACCTTCTGCATCTTTCCCATCGTCGCCCCCGCCTCGCCCGTGCAACTGACCATGCCCGTTTTCGCCGTGACCGTCGGCACCGAACTGCTCATCGGCATCATCATCGGCTACGGCGCGTCCATCCCCCTGGTCGCCATGCAGGTCGGCGGGCAACTCATCGGCCAGCAACTCGGCCTGGGCCTGGCGCAAATCTTCAACCCCGATTTCAACGAGGAATCCGAAGTCGTCAGCCAACTGCTCTTCATGGTCGCCCTCGTCCTGTTCCTTCTCATCAACGGCCACCATCTGCTCCTGACCGCGCTCATTCACAGCTTCCACAATGTCCCGCTCGGCGGCGTGATCGAGCCGGGCCACGTCCTGAACTTCATACTCGGCCTGCTCCAGGCCATGTTTGAACTGGGCCTGCGCGTCGGCGCCCCGCTGCTCTGCATGATCTTCCTCGAAACCGTCGCGATGGGTTTCGTCGCCCGCACCGTCCCGCAACTGAACATCCTCACGCTCGGCTTCCCCCTCCGCATCATGATCGGCTTCCTCCTGCTCATCGGCGTCTGCTCGTTGCTCTTCACCAGTATCAACGACGCCTTCCGAAACATGTTCATGCAACTGATGCAATTGTTTACTACGTAGGGGCGAGGGACTAGGGGAAGAAAACCCTCCCTAACCCCTAACCCCTAACCCCCAACCCCCAACCCCCTTCTTCCTAGTGGCTTGTAGCCACACCCTAAACTCTTCCCCAATTGGTATCTTTAATAAAATTTCAATTTAAGCTTAATCTTGAGATACCGAAGC
>JBAYVY010000220.1:0-6417 GCA_041674345.1 Phycisphaeraceae bacterium
GGACGTACTGAAGGACGTCGCGGACGCTGTCGCCGCTGATCACGGCCTCCATCACCACCTCGCCGTTTTCATCCAGGCTGACGTGGACGGCGTTGGTGTCGCCGAACAGGTTGTGCAGGTCGCCGAGGATCTCCTGGTAGGCCCCGATCAGAAACGCCCCCAGGTAGTAGGGCTTGCCGTCGAAGTCGTGTACCGGAAGGGACCGCTTGACGTCGCGGCGGTCGATGAACCGCTCGATCTTGCCGTCCGAGTCGCAGGTGATGTCACCCAACACGGCGTGATGCGTGGGGCGAATCTCGAGGCGGTGGATGGGCATCACGGGAAAGAGATGCTTGATGGCCCAACTGTCGGGCATCGACTGGAACACGCTGAAGTTGCAGAAATAAGTGTCGCTCAACAGATTGGGCAGGGCTTCGAGTTCTTCGGGCACGTGTTCCATCGTGCGGGTCAGCCGCTCGATTTTCGCCAGCGTGGTCCAATAGACGCGCTCGGCGTAGCTGCGTTGGCGCAGCGTGAGGTGGCCGAGGTTGAACAGCGACAGCGCCTGGTCGTAGCCCTGCTGCGTGTCGTGATAGCATTCGAGGATGTTTTTGCGTGTCAGCACGCGATGAGCGTCGAGCAGATCGACCAGCGGTTGCGGCGTTTCATCTTCCGGGCCGACGTCGGGCACCTGGTCGGGTACCTTGAATGCGTCGAATCCCGTGACGCCCAGCACGTCGAAAATCAGCGCCGAGTGATACGCCACCATCGCCCGGCCCGATTCGCTGTAAATCGTGGGATGGGGCACCTCGGCTTCATCGCAGACGCTCTTGACGCGATACACCACGTCGGCGGCATATTCCTGCAAGGTGTAATTGATGCTGGAATCGTAGTTGGTTTGCGAGCCATCGTAATCCACGCCCAGCCCGCCGCCGATGTCCAGCAGTTCCAGCGGCGCGCCGTTCTTGCGAAGCTGCACATAGACGCGCGCCAGTTCGTTCACCGCTTCCTTGATGTTGCGGATGTTGGTGATCTGGCTTCCGAGATGGAAGTGCATGAGTTTGAAGGCGTCGAGCATCCCGCGATCCTGGAGGTAGGTCATGCCGTCGAGGATTTCGCTGATGAACAGGCCGAACTTGCTGCGAGCCCCGCCGCTGGTTTCCCATTTGCCCGATCCGCGCGATGAAAGTTTGACGCGCATGCCCAGGGTGGGTTTGACTTCGTGCATCTGTGCGTATTTGACGAGCAGTTCCAGTTCGCTCCATTTTTCGACGACGGGGATGATGCGTTTGCCGATCTTCTGCGCGAGAACGACCATCTCGATGAACTCATCGTCCTTGAAGCCGTTGCAGATCATGGGAATGTCGCGGTCGCTGCTCATGGCGAGAATGGTGAGCAGTTCGGGTTTGCTGCCGGCTTCCAGGCCGAATCCGTACTCCGTGCCGAACGAGCAGATTTCCTCCACGACATGGCGCTGCTGGTTGACCTTGATCGGATAGATGCAGGCATAACCGCCCTGGTATTCGTTGTCCCGGATGGCCTGCGAAAAGGCCCCGGCGATTTCGCCCAGCCGGTGGCGCAATATGTCCGTGAACCGCAGCAGCACCGGCGGGTGAATCCCGCGCACCGACAGATCGTCGATCAGTTGCTTGAGGTCGATCGCCTGCGACGTGTCCTTGGTCGGATGCACGACCATCCGCCCCTTGTCGTTGATGTTGAAATAACCCTTGCCCCATTGCGGAACGCTGTACGTCTCCAGCGAATCCTCGATGGTCCACCGGCGCGCCGGCTCGGCGACGGCCCGTGTCACAATGTCCGCGGCACCTGATCGACTCATGCCCGATACCCCTGCGGATGATTCACGAACCAGTTCCATGCGGTGGCGACGATCCTGTCCAAATCGGTGTAATTCGGTTTCCAGCCGAGTTCCCGACCGATCTTATCAGCGTTGGCATACAGCGTCGGCGGATCGCCGGGGCGGCGCTCGCCGTATTCAATTTTGAAATCGCGTCCGCTGACGCGCCGAACCGATTCGATCACTTCCCTGACCGAGTAACCGCGCCCGATCCCCAGATTGTAGAACCGCACATCGCCCGGTGACAGCGAATTCATCGCCAAAATGTGCGCGTCGCACAGATCGGTCACATGCACGTAGTCGCGGATGCACGTGCCGTCCGGCGTCGGGTAGTCGGTGCCGAACACCGTGATCTTGTCACGCAGCCCCAGCGCGGCCTGAATCACCACGGGGATCAGATGCGATTCGGGCTGATGGTCTTCCCCGATGCTGCCGTCTTCCGCCGAACCGGCCACGTTGAAATAACGCGGCGCGACAAAGGCGAATTGCGGATCGCTGGCGGCGTAATCCTTTAAAATGCGTTCGACGAACAGCTTGCTCCATCCGTAAGGATTGATCGGGCTTTGCGGCATGGTTTCGACGATGGGCATGGTCGCCGGTTCGCCGTAGGTCGCGCAGGTGGAACTGAAAACCATTTTTTTCACGCCGACTTTTTTCATCGCCTTGAGCATCGACACCGTGCCGGCGGTGTTCTTGTCGTAGTAATCCAGCGGCTGGGTCACGCTCTCGCCGACATATGCCAGAGCGGCGAAGTGCATGACGCATTCGACCTGATGCTCGGCCAGCGTTTTTTCCAGCACATCGGTGTCGGCCAGATCGGCCTCGACGAAATCGGCCTTGGAGTGGACGGCTTCTTTGTGGCCCCGGAACAGATTGTCCACCACCACGACATGGTGCCCGGCTTCGATCAATTGCTTGACCGCGTGCGAACCGATGAATCCAGCGCCGCCGGCAACCATGACGTTCATGCTCTTGCACCTGTGAAAAAAGTCGGAGGGTAAGCCGAGTATCGTACAACAGACGCGCGTCAGTGCAATGGGCGGGGAAAGAAAGTTTCAAGTCAAGCGGCGGCCGGAATCGCTTGGTCCGGGTCCGCTCAAACTTTCGGGGGCGACACGAAATGACGAATGACGAATCAAATCCGAAGTCCGAAACTCGAAACGGTTGGCCGCCTGTTTCGGATTTCGAGTTTCGGGCTTGATTCGTCATTCGAGTTTCGTCATTCGTCATTCGCCCCCCAAGCCGGCATGAGTCGCACCGGTACTGTCCTTTGGTCCCTACGGATGACGGCGCGACGGGGTTCGCTTCCGGAGGCGGAGGGGAGGTTTGTAACGGATGGACTGATTGTATGGTCATGTCGTTCACCATTTCCGTGTCGTTGCGGGGATTGGGGTTGCCCGCGGTTTGATCTTGTTCCAGAATCAACAATGCGTACGCCGATGCTGGTGTGAAATGTCGTATAATTATTCATGCGACCTTGATTCCGACGGGCTTACCAGCTTTCAATCAAGGGTGGGTTCATGGGGCGCTGTGGTTGTCGCTCCGCCGACAGGCGCCCTGCCGAATTGAAAGTGATAAAAACAGGGGTTGATTGGATGGACGAGTTAGCCGGTTATCAGATTCTCAGTGTGCTGGGCCACGGGGCGAGCAGCACGATTTACGCTGTGATGGACCCGCGCGATCAGCACGTTTATGCCGTCAAGCAGGTGAAACTCAAATCCGCCGGCGATCAGCGGTTCATCGAACAGGCGCTGCTTGAACACGAGGTCGCCAATCAGTTCGATCACCAGGCCCTTCGCAAGAGCTTCAAAATCATCCGCCGGCGAAAGGTGCTGCGCACCGCCGAACTGCTGGTGCTCATGGAACTGGTCGATGGCGCGACGCTCGAACAGCATCGTCCCGATTCCATCCGCCGGTGCGCCGAGGCGTTCCTCAAGGTCGCCGAAGGTCTGGACGCCATGCACCGCGGCGGATACGTCCATTGCGACATCAAACCCAACAACATCATCGTCAGTTCAGATCAACACATCAAAATCATCGACTTCGGGCAATCCTGTCCGATCAACACCATTAAAAAGCGCATTCAGGGCACGCCGGACTACATCGCGCCCGAACAGGTGCTTCGCATGGCGCTGACGCCCCGCACCGATGTGTTCAATCTCGGCGCGACGATGTATTGGTGTCTGACCAATCGCCACGTGCCGACGATGATTCCCAAGTCGGAAAATGAAATCTCGCTCAAACGTGATCTCGATCTGGTTCCGCCCGGCGAGGTCAACCCGCACGTCCCGCGGGCGATGAATACGCTGATTCTCGACTGCCTGCACACCGAACCAGCCGACCGCCCCGAATCCATGAGCGCCTTGGCCGCGCGTCTGCGCATTGTGCTGCACCAAGTGGATCGTTCCGGCGATGTGGCGCTGGGCATCCCCCTGGCGAGCAAGCGCGCGTGAAAGCCGCTTGCGGTGTGCGGCGGCTTGCCTATCACCCTCGGTTCGGGATAAGCCAAACCCCGCGAAATCAGTTGTGTCCCCGCGTTTTTTCCGTTGCATCGGATGGGCCTATTTTCGTCGAAAACAGATCTGTCAAATGCGACGGTTGCGCCCGATGTCCGGGTTCCCGATGCAATCGGCCCCGCCGCCGCGGAAGATAAATGGTTACTATGCTGGACATGATCGCTTCATTCGCGGATCGTGACGCCGAGACGCTGTTTCGCCGGGAACGGGCGAAGCCGATTGATTCTCGCATTCAGCGGATGGTGTTACGGAAACCGCGATATCTGGACAGCGCCGCATCGCTGGAGGATTTACGAGTGTCGCCCGGCAACCGCATCCCCTCAAAGCGGCATAGCCCCCAGCCCCTAACCCCCAGCCCCTAACCCCTCCTCTCATATGATCGCCTCCGACACCCCGCCATCCGTTGAACGTCCGTTGCTGATCCACACCGAAGGGGTCAGCCGGATTTATCGGTTGCGCGGCGAAACGGTGTATGCCGTCCGCGATGTCAGCATCGACATCTTCGCGGGAGAATACCTGTCCATCATGGGCAAGAGCGGCTCCGGCAAAACCACGCTCTTCAACATGATCGGCGCGCTCGACCGCCCCAGCGAAGGCACCGTGCGGATCGGCCCGATGGACCTGACCCAACTCACCAGCCGCCAGCTCGCCTACGTCCGTTGCCACTACATCGGCTACATTTTCCAGGCGTACAACCTCGTCCCCGCGCTCACCGCGTTGCGCAATGTCGCGCTGCCCGCCATCTTCACCGGCGCATCCACCGGGCAAGCCGAGCGGGCCGCCGCGAAAGTTCTGGAACGGGTGGGCCTGAGCCATCGGCTCGACCACCGCCCCGATCAATTGTCCGGCGGGCAACAACAGCGCGTCGCCATCGCCCGCGCGCTGGTCAACGATCCGGCCATCCTGCTCGCCGACGAACCCACCGCCAACCTCGATTTCAAGACCGGCGGGGAAGTCATCGCATTGCTCAAACAATTGTCCGTCGAACAGGGCGTCACGATCATCACCGCCACGCACGATCACAAAATGCTCGCCGATTCCGACCGCGTCATCTGGATGCACGACGGCCGGGTCGATCGCATCTCCAACCGCGAAGACCTTCGGATCGAAGAAGGTTCGATGAACGGGCATTGAATCGAGCGGTTTACGTAGCGGTGATCGTCGCGGCATCGCCATGCCGCACATCATGCGCCAACCAGCAGAAGAGCGCAAATCAAGATTCCGTTAAAATCCCGATTCACGCATACTTCCCAGCAACCCACGTGCCGAACAGGATTGGCTACCGGTCCCGCTTTGTTCCTCGCCGCCGGCGAATCATCATTCCCGCCGCGCCCAGGGCGATCAACGTCGCGCCACTCGGTTCGGGAACCGGAACGATGTCGCTGAAGTTCGTCAGTTGAATGAGTCCCGCGGACTGATTGTAGATCACGTCGAAATTCCCGCCGACCAGCGAGATCACCTGATCGAACGCGTTGCCCACGTCGTCGGAGAACACCAAAGACGATGCGTCCACGATCGTGATGACATCGCCGGGAAGCAATGATTCGGCACCCGGCAGAAACACCACTTTCAACAGACCATCGACATCGAATGTCCCGCTGACCAGCAGCAGATCGCTCAGCCCCGCCCCATTACCCGCGATCTCGATTTCCAGGACGGAGGTATCGCTGTTGACCAGGGCGGCGGTGGTCAGGGTAAGCGTTCCGGGCGAGTTGCCGGGCGCGATCGTGCCGTTGTTGACGAAGGAACTGTTGGCGGTGATCGTCCCGTTGCCGGCCAGTGTGCCGGTGGGGCTGTTGGTCAGTGTCACACCGCTCCCGTCCGCGTCGAAGGTGCTGCCGGTTAAGGCCCGGATCACGCCATTATTGATGAAAGTACCACCGTTCAGTTGCACACCGGCGGCTTCCTCCGCGGCAATCGTACCGTTGTTGGTGAAGGTGCCGGTGGGATCGAGGATCAGGGCATTGACAGCATCGGTGGCGCGGATCGCGCCGTTGTTGATGATGTTCAGGACGTTGTTGCCGATATCGCCCGAACCGCGAACGGTCAGGCCCGTATCGAAGGTCA
>JBAYVY010000221.1:0-6414 GCA_041674345.1 Phycisphaeraceae bacterium
CAGCCGATTTTCTCGCTGGAAAGCGGGGAAGCGACGGGATTTGAAGCGGTGATTCGCTGGCCCGACGCGAATCGCGGGATGGTGCCGCCGCATCGCTTTTTGCCGATCGCGCAGGAAATGGGACTCGGCGTGCCGATGGGCCGGTGGGTGTTGACCGAGGCGTGCGCGCACTGGCGCGCCTGGCAGCCGCGAATCACCAGCCGGTGCGCCGTGACGCCGCTGACGCTGCATGTGAATCTGTTCTGCGAACAGTTGATCGCGGATCAGATGGTGGGGTTGATCGCCGAGACGCTGCGTGACGTGGGTATGCCGGCTTCGGCGCTGATGCTCGAAATACCCAAGACGATATTCACCCGTCCCGAAGCGCCGGCCATGCGGGCGTTGCGGCAGATTCAGCAATTGGGTGTGGGGCTGGCGGTGGACAATTTCGGTTTCGGCTCCGGTTCGATGACGCACCTGCACGATCTGCCGCTGCGACAAGTCAAAATGTCCGCGGCGCTGGTGCATGACATGGCCAACCGCCTGGAGTATGCCGCGCTGGTCCAGGCCACGATCACCCTCGCCCATTCGCTGGGCCTGACGGTCGTCGCGGCGGGCATCGAAACCGAATCGCAGCTGATGCAGTTGCAGACGCTCAATTGTGATCTGGGCCAGGGCTTTTATTTCGCCCCGGCGTTGTCCAGCGAAGAAGCCGCGGCCTTCACGCTCAAACAGCAGTCGCTGGTCCAGTCCGCCTGACCCCCGGAAGCAAGAGGTTGCTTTCTTCACGCCAGTGCTTCATCGACCGTCGCATGGAGCTCGAGCAGCGCATCGAGCCGCGCCCGCTGTAATGCTTCGAGGACCAGCGGGCCGACCCCGGCGAGCTTCACCTTGCCGCCCTGCCTGGCGATGTCGCGGTTGATCGCCACCAGCAACCCCATGCCCAGCGATGCGAGGAACGACAGGTTGGCCATGTCGATCACCACCCGTTTCGGATGCTGGGCGGTGATTCGCATGAACTGCATCTGCATATGGTCGATTTGATCCACCGAAGCCGCTCCGTCGAGTTGCACGATCACCGCCCCGTCGCGCGTGGAACTGTTCACCGTCAGATTCGCCATGACTGTGCTTCCTGCGAAAATGGTTTTCAAATCGACCTGAAACAATCATAACCGTGGATTGTTAGCGATGGGTTAAGCTCGATCTCGCATCCGGCCGCCTTGCCTTGGGGCGCGCCCAGCGCATCCCGCGTTGCCTTGCGGTAGGATGCGGGACATGCGGATACGACGGGTTCAGCCGAGCGAGAGGCCGCCGGCGTTGGGGCGGCTGGTGATGGGGACGGGCGTGTTGAGCGACGCGCAGCAGCGCAAGCTCGATCAGTACGCCGAGCAGATGGGTTTTGACTATCGGCATCTGTGGGGCGCGTTTGATGATGAGACGGGGATCGCGGCGGCGACGTTGCTGGTGCCCCGGCCGGGCCGAACCGCGATGCTGTTTCATTCGCCGGTCAAGCGTCACGACCAGGCGGAAGCGTTGGTGCCGGTGATCGACGCGGCCTGCGAGGCGATGCCCGCCGATGAGGCGACGATGGCGCAGGCGCTGCTGAACACCGGCGAGGAACTGGAACAGTGGATGCTCGAACAGGCGTCGTTTGATCGTCTGGCGGTGCTGGAATACATGCAGACCCACGTGCCGGGGACAATGCGGGATTCGCCGATGCCCGACGGCGTGGCGCTGATCGCTTACGACCCGGCGCATCGTCCGCTGTTCACGCGGGCATTGGACGCCAGTTACGAACAGACGCTGGATTGTCCGGGCCTGCGCGGGTTGCGTGCGACCGAAGACGTGCTGATCGGTCATCAGGCGACGGGGGTGTTCGATCCGTCGCTGTGGCACGTGGCGGTCAGCGGGGGGCAGGCGGTGGGTGTGATGTTGCTCAACCAGGTACCGGAGCAAACGCTGGTGGAGTTGGTGTATCTGGGCATCTCGCCGTCGGCGCGCGGCAAGGGTCTGGCGATGGCGCTGATGCAACATGGCCTGTGGCTTTGCGCGCGGCGCGGGATGAGCATGATGTCGCTGGCGGTGGATGAGGGCAACACGCCGGCGATGAAGTTGTACCGGCGGCTGGGCTTCGCGCGCACGGCGCGCAAACTGGCGATGGTTCGGCGACTGAGGTGAGCGTCCCGCGTCCCGCGTTCTGCGTCCTACGGCGTGCGGCGTGCGGTGTGAACGCTTTGCCGCAAGCCGCACCATCCTACCGACGGGTTATCCACAATTTCTTCGTCGCGTGGGGTGTGATGGTGGACAAAAAAAACTTTCGGTGTTCAAGTGATTGTTATTGCAGCGTTAGATTCACGTGTGGAAAAAAAACGGAGGAATAGACCATTGACGCCGAAGATTTGCGGATTATGCTTGTGCTTCAGACGGTCAAGGATGATCGCATCGGGGAACGCGGCGGTTGAATGCGTGACGAGTCAGCAGGGGATGCGTTGAGCCGGTGACTCGTGACGTTGACCGAATGAGAATGACCCAATTCTGGATGGAGCCGGATCAGTTGTGACGCCCCTGGGTGCGGAACCCTGGGGCGCGGTTGATTTGCCGGTCCTGAGTTGTGTTTGCAAATGATCAAGGGGTGTGCCAGTGACCACCGCTTTTGTGGAAGATATCCGTGCGCGCCTGACCGAACGATTGATCGAATCGGTCGGCCCCCGGAAGTATAAAATGTGGTTCGGCGAAACGACGCTCGATTGCGACGGGCAATCCGTGCAACTGCACACGCCCAATCGCTTCGTCGCCGACTGGATCGGTCGCCACTTCACGACGAATCTGCGTCAGGCCGCCGCGGAGGAACTGGGCATCGACACGCAGGTGCGAGTCACCATCGACGCATCGCCCGCCTCTGACGATTTGCAGACCGGCACCAAGCCGGGGCAGAGCGAGTCTTTTTCGGGGGCGAGCGCCGCCCCGGGTTCCGCCGCGCAGGTCGCGCAGGTTCAACAACCCGTCCGGCCCGCCGCGCCCCAGCCGTCCGCCGGCGTGTTGCGATACGATCTGAACGACTACATCGTCGGTCCCAACAACCAACTGGCCTATTCCTCCGTCTGCCGGCTGGCCGAGGGAGCCGAGCACACCCTTCGCACGCTCTTCGTCCACGGCGGTTGCGGCCTGGGCAAAACGCACCTGCTCCAAGGCCTGTGCCGGCGATACACCGCCATGCACCCGGCCAAGGCCGTGCGATACACCACCGCCGAGCAGTTCACCAACGAATACATCCAGGCCGTGCGCAACAACTCGCTGACCCGCTTCCGCGCCCCGTTGCGCCGACTCGATCTGCTGGCGATCGACGATGTTCACTTCATGGCCAACAAGCCCTCAACGCAGGCCGAGTTCCTTCACACCTTCGAGCACATCGACCTGCACGGCGCGAAGCTGGTGATGGCCAGCGATTCACATCCCAAACTCATCGAGCAATTCAGCGACGCGCTGGTCAGCCGCATGGTCGGCGGAATGGTCGTGCGGGTCGATGCGCCCGACGCTTCGACCCGCCGCAAAATCATCGTGTCGTTGGCGCAACGTCAGAATCTGACGCTGCATGAATCCGTGATACCCGTGCTGGCGGATCGGTCGGGCGGGTCGGTACGCGAGATCGAGGGAATGCTCACGACGCTCAAGGCGTTGGCGGCGATGGAACGCCCGGCCGATCTACTGGACGCGCCCATCGGCCACGCACTGGTCGAGCGCCTGTGGGGCGCATCAGGGAAGATGCGCCCCGCCAGGCCCATTCGTCTGCCCCGCATCCTCGCCGTCGTCTGCGAACAGGTCGGCGTCGAAGAGCGCGACGTTCTGGCCGCCGGTCGTCACAAGCAGGTCGTCCTCGCCCGCTCCCTGGTCGCCTATCTGGCGCGTCAGTGGACCACGATGAGCTTCCCCGACATCGCCCGACAAATGCACCGCCCCAATCATTCCACCATCGTCACCGCCGTGCATCGCATCGAAGCGCAGATCAAAGCCGACGAGCCGGTGACGATTCCCTCCGACGATCAACCGACCACGCTGGGGCGGCTGATCGAACGGATCAAGCATCGCGTGGGGGAATGATGTTCGATGTGCCATGCGCCATGTAATTCCAAGCCCGGTCATGCCGTTTTCGGCTTGGCCGGGATCGCTCCTCACATCGCACATCGCACATTTCTTCTCCCATCCCGTTACAATACCCCCCATGTCCATCCGCAACATCCTTCTATCGTTCATGCTGATCGCCGCGGTCGCATCCGCCCCCGGAATGGCCGGCGCCGATGAAACCACCGACCAGGCCGTCTGGCTGCTCCAGAAATCCATGCTCGTCCATCCCGACGGTCGGCACAACGTCCTGCTCCGCGCCCTGCGCCAACTCAAAGACCCCCGACTCGAACCGCTGTTCACCGAACTGACGCAGAAGCGCCACCCCTCCCTCAAAATCCACGGCATCCTGGGCCTGGGCGAAATCGCCAAACCCCCGCGCATCGACCTGGCGCTCGTCGCCGACATCAAAGACCCCGGTACGCAGGCGCAACTCATCGGGGCCGCCATCGACGCCGATCTGCTCACCACCGCCGACGCCGAGCAACTGATGAAGTGGCCCGGCCTCGATCCCGCGGTCGGCGTACTCGTCGCCACCCAACTCGTCGCCGATCATCAGAAAGTCGATCCCCTCGTTCTCGCCGATGCCGCCAAAAGTTCCAACGACGCCCTCCGCGGCATGGCCGCCATCCTCCAGGTGGAACTCGGCCAGCCCGACGCCATGAAAATCCTCGACCGGATCAGCGACTCCGATGCGGCCAACCGCGATCAGGTCCGCGCCCTGCTGCTTCAAACCATCACCAAGTACGAGTTCAAGGCATTCGCCGGCTGGGCCTCGCATATCGCCCAGCAAAAAGACCTCGATCGCGCCGTCAGCTACCAGGCCCTCCGCGCCGCGATGATGTTCAACGCCCCCGATGCGATCAACCTGTGGATGCAGCGCTACGACTCGGCCGACAGCGGCGCCGAGCGTCTGCGCCTCTCCATGCTCGCCGTGGACATCGCCTCGAAACTCGATCCCCGCGTCTTTCAGCCCATGGCCAAAGACGACATGGATGTCATCCGACAAGTCGGCGTGGTCGGCGCTGCCCTGGCCAACGCTTCCGGGGGCGGCAAGCCGGATATCGCCGAGATGGTCAAACTCGTCCAACTCGACAATGTCCTGGCCAGTCGCTGGGCGCTTCAATGGGCCGTCAAAACCGCGGAAAAAGACATCCAACTCGCCCGTCCGCTGCTGGTCGCCATCGTCCAGGCCGCCGAACCCGATGAAGTCCGCTCCAAGGCCTGGCGTCTGGAAAGCGCCGTCATCGCCACGCAGAAAATCGACGAGCTGGATCCCGATGCCGTGCCCATCCTCGCCGCGCTGTTCCAGCGTTCCAGTGTCCTCACGCAGGAAGCGATGCTCATGGGCCTGATCCGTTCCACCGCCGATCACCCCGAACAAGTCATCGCCGGCCTCGACAAGTTCGCCAGTCACGAAGCCAACGCCATGGCGCTCCTCCTCCGCGCCAAACACACCGACAAACTGTCCGCCGATCAACTCGACCAACTGTCCCTCATCGTCCGCGGCGGATCGCGCTTGCAGGAACCCCTCCAAATCCAGGCCGCCTGGACCTACCTCAAACTCACCGGACAGGACCGCGTCGCCATAGCCACCGTCCTCGGCGGCGGAACCTCACGTACCCCGTAACACCGCAATTTTTTTAACCGCAAAGGCGCAGATGCAAAAAAGGGACGAAGGGACATAGGGACGGAGGGACGAAGTGAGAACGGGCTTGCCGCTTCCACTTCGTCCCTTCGTGCCTTCGTCCCTGATCCCTACTTCCCGATCTTCTCTGCGCCTCTGCGGTTAATCATCTGGAACCACGCATGGAACGCGAAATCTCCCTCTCCCGTCCCGACATCACCCAGGCGGAAATCGACGCCGTGGTCGAAGTCCTCCGCTCCGGCCGACTCTCCATCGGCCCCCGGCAGGACCGCTTCGAGGAACTCGTCGCAGATCGCACCCGATCCACCCACGCCGTCGCCTGTTCCTCCGGCACCGCCGGCCTGCATATGGCGCTGCTCGCCCTCAACGTCGGCCCAGGCGATGAAGTCATCACCACGCCCTTCAGTTTCGTCGCCAGCGCCAATTGCATCCTCTACGTCGGCGCCAAGCCCGTCTTCGTCGATATCGACCCGGTGTCGTTGAATCTCGATCCAACCAAACTCGAAGCCGCCATCACCCCCAAAACCAAAGCCATCATCGCCGTCGAAGCGTTCGGCAACCCCGCCGGCATGGACAAAATCGCACAGATCGCCGGCAAACACGAAATCCCCCTCGTCGAAGATTCCTGCGAAGGACTCGGCAGCACCTACAAAAACCGCCCCGTCGGC
>JBAYVY010000222.1:0-6402 GCA_041674345.1 Phycisphaeraceae bacterium
CCTTCGTGTCTTCGCGCCTTCGTGGCTCAACTTCTCCGCCCGATCCGTGGCGACGGGGAGAATGCGGTGGCTCTGAACCCCGAACTCGAATACCATCATCCGACTTGAATCGTGCCATCCGATTTACTTACAGGGATACACCGACATGTCGCATGAAATCAAAGTCGCCGTCATCGGCCTGGACACCAGCCACGCCGTCGAGTTCCCCAAGCTCATGCAGGGGCCGGCTCGCCCCGCTGAACTCCAATCCCGCGGTTGCCGCGTCGTCAGTTGCATGCGATTTCCCACGCCCTTCCAGGATGAAGCGGGACTCGACGCCCGGCAGAAAACCCTCGAAGACCTCGGCGTGCGCGTCACCCGAAACTTCGACCAGGCCGTCGCCGATTGCGATGCCATCATGATCGAAATCAACGACCCCGCCCCGCACCTCGATTACTTCCAGCGTTGCGTCACGCTCGGCAAACCCATCTTTCTCGACAAGCCCCTGGCCGACAACATTACGCACGGCCGCCGCATCGTCGAACTGGCCGAGCAACATCACTGCCGCGTCTTCTCCGCATCTTCACTGCGATTCGTGCCCGCCCTGCGGCAGGCGTGCGACGCCGTTCCCCACCCGCTGTTCGCCACCATTTACGGCCCGCTGGGCAAGGCCCCGGTCGGCAGCGGCATCATCTGGTACGGCGTCCACGCCTTCGAGATGCTCCAACGCGCCATGGGCCGCGGCGCGATCAGTCTGCGAACCGTCGCCGATGACGCCGGCGTCACCGTCATCGTGCGCTACCCCGATCAGCGCCGCGCGATCGTCGAACTCACCACCGGCCACTACCTCTACGGCGGCGGCCTGCGCGACAAGCAAAAAGCCGCTCCCTTCCTCGTGGACACCAGCCGCATTTACGCCGACCTGCTGACACAAATCGTCGCGTTTTTCCACGGCAACCCCGCGCCGCTCGAACTGACCGACACCCTGGAAATCATGGCCATGCTCGACGCCGCGGATCGCTCGGCGAAAACCGGCGAAGAACTGCCGCTGTGATCGTCCGGCTTTGTCGCACACCGCGGCTGGCCGTACAATCGCCGGCATATGAACGACGCCCCGCAATACCGTTACGACTTCCAGGCCATCGAATCCAAGTGGCAAAACCACTGGCGCGAACATCGCACCTTCGCTTGCGCCAACCCGACGGGCAATGCCGATCAAACCAAGCCCAAGTTTTATGTGCTCGACATGTTCCCCTATCCCTCCGGCGTGGGCCTGCACGTGGGCCATCCGCTCGGATACATCGCCACCGATATCGTCGCCCGTTACAAGCGCATGACCGGGCACAATGTGCTGCATCCGATGGGTTTCGACGCATTCGGCCTGCCCGCCGAGCAGTTCGCCGTTGAACATGGCGTACACCCCGCCGTCACCACCCAGAAAAACATCGACAACATGAAACGCCAGCTCCAACTGCTGGGGCTGAGCTACGACTGGGACCGCGAAATCTCCACCACCGATGTCGATTACTACCGCTGGACCCAGTGGATTTTCCTCCAACTGTTCAACAGTTACTTTGACCCGGTTGGAAAGAAGGCCGCGCCCATCAGTGAACTGATGAAGCAACTCGAGTCCGGCGAACGGGTCGTCGGACCCGACGGCGAACTCATGTCCGTCGCCGCCTCCGGCGGCATGGACGCGATCAGCGGTACGCCCGTCGGCGGTCGCAAGTGGTACGAACTAACCCCCGCCCAGCAATCGCAATTGCTCGGTGAATATCGCCTGGCGTACTTGGCGGAAGTGCCGGTGAACTGGTGCCCGGCCCTCGGCACGGTGCTGGCCAACGAGGAAGTCACCAACGAAGGCCGCAGCGAACGCGGCAATCATCCGGTTTTTAAGCGACCTTTGAAACAGTGGATGTTGCGCATCACCGCATATGCCGAGCGATTGATCGCCGACCTCGATCGGGTCGATTGGCCCGAATCCACCAAGCAGATGCAACGCAACTGGATCGGACGCAGCGAAGGCGCGAGGGTCGATTTCGCGCTGTGGCGGGGGCAATTAATTGCCCCCGCCGCCCCCGGCGAAGATGATGAAACGATAGATGATGAAACGATCACTGTCTTCACCACCCGCCCCGATACGCTGTTCGGCGCGACCTACATGGTGCTCGCGCCGGAACACGAACTGGTCCGCGACATCACCACGCCGGAGCAAAGGAGCGCCGTTGAAACTTATATCGCGCAGGCGGCGGCGCGGAGCGATGTGGACCGTCAGGCCGATGGAAAAACCAAGACCGGCGTGTTCACCGGCGCGTACGCGATCAATCCGGTCAACGATCAAAAGATACCGATCTGGATCGCCGACTACGTGCTGATGGGTTACGGCACCGGCGCGATCATGGCCGTGCCGGCCCACGATGAACGCGATCATGCGTTCGCGCAAACCTTCGGTTTGCCGATCGTGCAGGTGATTACCCCTCCGGGGGCGGACGGGGGGCCGCATGACTTAAGTCATACGGCCTACACCGACGCCGGCGTGAATGTGAACTCGCACAACGATGAGATTTCACTCGACGGCCTGCCCACCCCGGAAGCGAAAAATAAGATCACGCGGTGGCTGGAAGAAAAGGGCATCGGCAAGGGGCAGGTGCAATACAAATTGCGGGACTGGCTGTTCAGTCGCCAGCGGTACTGGGGCGAGCCGTTTCCGATATTGCATGGGCCGAACGGCGAGATCGTGGCGGTGGAGGAGTCGGAGTTGCCGGTGAAGTTGCCGGAGATGGCTGATTTCAGGCCGGAGGCATCCAATGACCCCGATGCCCCGCCGCGTCCGCCATTGGGTCGCGCCCCCGGAAGTTGGCGGATCGTGGAAAAGGATGGGGTGAAATACGAGCGTGAGTTAAACACCATGCCGCAGTGGGCGGGTTCATGTTGGTACTACCTGCGTTTCTGCGACCCCCGGAACAATGAAGCATTCGTGGATGCGGATGTTGAACGGTATTGGATGAATCCGACGGGGCGGGGGCAATTAATTGCCCCCGCCGGCAATCCGCAATCCGCAATCGCCCAGTCCCCGATGGGCGTCGATCTGTACGTCGGCGGTGTGGAGCACGCGGTGTTGCATTTGTTGTATGCGCGGTTCTGGCACAAGGTATTGTTTGATCTGGGGCACGTCAGCGGGGCGGAACCGTTCGGGCGGTTGTTCAATCAGGGGTACATTCAGGCCGCGGCATACACCGACGCACGCGGCATGTACGTCCCGGCGGACAAGATCGAGGAACGCGATCAAAAGTTCTTCTTTGAAGGAAACCAAGTCAATCGTGAATTCGGCAAAATGGGCAAATCGTTGAAAAATGCGATCAGCCCGGATGACATGTGCAAGGAGTACGGGGCGGACACGTTGCGGTTGTATGAGATGTATATGGGGCCGCTGGATCAGAGCAAGCCGTGGAACACGCGGGACATCATCGGCATTCATCGGTTTTTACAGCGCATCTGGCGGAACTTCGTGAACGACCAGACGGGCGAATTGCGTGTGAGCGACGCGCCGGCGGACGAGGCGCAGTCGCGGCTGATGCACAAGACCATCGCGGCGGTAACTGATGACATGGAACGTCTGTCGTTCAACACGGCGATCGCGGAACTGATTAAGTGGAACAATGAATTGGTGAGTTTGGAGAAGCTGCCGCGAGAGGTGGCGGAGACGATGGTGAAGTTGCTGGGTCCGCTGGCGCCGCACCTGGCGGAGGAGTTGTGGGCGCGATTGGGGCGCACGGATTCAGTGGCGTATCAGCCCTGGCCGGCGGCGGACCTCCGGAAGCTGGTGGAAGACACCATCGAATTGCCGGTGCAGGTGACGGGGAAACTGCGCGGGCGGATCACCGTGCCGGTCGATGCGGATGAAGAGCGAATCGTCGCGGCGGCGAAGCAAGATGCGAACGTCGCGGCACATCTGGAAGGCAGGACGATTCGCAAGGTGATCGTGGTGAAGGGGAAGATGGTGAACATCGTGGCATCGTGAGAGGATAGCGGGATGGACGAACGCGAAGCCGCAAGCGGCAAATCCAATCGTGGGTGGTTGCGGGCGATGAGCTTGATGTCGCTGGTCAGCAACGTGCTGGTGCTGGCGGTGGGGGGGCCTTTGATGGGGTGGACTTGCGGACGATTGGGTGATGCGTACAGTCGCTTGGGGGAACCACTTCCGGGGGCGACGGCATGGTTTTTCAATTTATCGTGGACGAAGATGACGGTGGGGGGGCTGGTGCTGGCCGGGACGCTGATCGTGATGGAGTGGAAGGTGCGGCGTCCGGGGGTGACGCTGCTGGTGCATCTGATCGTGACGGCGGCGCTGGGTGTGCTGATCGGGGGGTTTGTTTATGCGATGATGCTGCCGATGTTGAAGATGGGGGAAATGACCACAGGCCAATGACGAATGACCAAATAAGTTCCAATGACCAATGACCAGGAAGAACCGCGCTTCGGTATTGGTTATTGAACATTGGTGTTTATTTGGTCATTCGTCATTGGGTTGTGGAGATTTTTCAGATCGCATCGGTTCCGGTTTCGCCGGTTCGGATGCACTGGTATCGCGGCCAACCCCCGGAAGTAAAACCCGGAGGGTGGGGCTTGGGGGATGTTGCGTGTGTTATGTTCCGGGGGGTTGTTGACGTGCGGGGGATCGCCGGAGCATGAGCAGGGACGTGCATAGGGTTAATGCGCAAAGGGTGGTGAGAAGTGCGTATGCGTGGGTTTTGGCGTCATTCGCCATGTCGATGCGGAACGTCAGGTGTTCCGGGAGATCGAGCATACACCGCCATTGCAGGCGGGGGAGCGTGAGGGTGATGGGTTGCGTGTGCCATTCATTCCAGTCGGTATCGGCGGTGGGCACATCGGTGTCATAGGCCCATTGGTCGTGAATGCCTTTGCGCGCGGCTTCGGCTTCACTGAATACCACTCCATCGCCGAGGACGCTGGCGTCGTAAGCGATGGTTAGCATCAGCGCGATTAGAAAAACCACGGAGATGAGCATGTTGGCGATGAGCAGGGCGCGAACGGAGATACGCATGGCAAGAGTCTCAGTAAATATGCGGCTCGATGTGATGATTGTCGCGGCAGCGATGCGCGGAAGCAAATAAAAAACCCAGGCCAAGCCGCCCCCGGAAGCAAGACGGCATGGCCACCCCCGGAAGTTGGGGGACGGAGAAAATGACCACGGGCCAATGACGAATGACCAAATAAACTCCAATGTTCAATGACCAATACCGAAGCGAGGTTCTTCCTGGTCATTGGTCATTGGAGTTTATTTGGTCATTCGTCATTGGTGTTTGGAGATTTTTCAGATCGCGTCGGTTCCGGTTTCGCCGGTTCGGATGCGGAGGCACTGGTCGAGGGTGGTGACGAAGATTTTGCCGTCGCCGACTTTGCCGTCACCGTGTTTGGCGGCTTTGAGGATGGCGTCCACGGCGATTTGGGCCCATTTTTCGGTGGAACAGGCGATATCGATGCGGACTTTGGGCAGGAGGTCGGGGGCGACTTCCTGTCCGCGGTAGAGGTCGGTGTCTTCGGCGCGTCCGCGTCCGGTGCATCGGCTGACGGTGATGCGGAAGATTTCGGCGCGGATGAGGGACTCGCGGACTTCTTCGAGTTTGTCGGGTTGAATGATGGCGGTGACGAGTTTGAGGGCCATGATTTAGTTCCTGTTTTTTTAACCGCAGAGGCGCAGAGACGCAGAGAATACAGAAAACAATTTTTTATTTCTTCTCTGCGTCTCTGCGCCTCTGCGGTTAAAAAGTTTTAGTTGAGGTTGAGCAGGCCGTAGCCGTGTTCGCCGTGGAGGGCGTGGTCCATGCCGGCCATTTCGTCGGTGGAGTGGAGGCGCAGGCCGATTGTTTTTTCGATGGCGACCAGGAGGAGGAGTGTGAGGAGGGCGGAGCCGAGGATGGTGATGGCGACGCCTTCGGCTTGCACGGCGAGTTGCTGGATGGAGGTGCGTGCGACCCCGGAAGCCCCGCCCCCGGAAGTGGTAAGGGGCATGTCGCCGATGCGGACGAAGAAGGAGAGGAGGAGTGCGCCTGCGATGCCTGCGATGCCGTGGATGCCGAATACGTCGAGGGAGTCGTCGTAGCCGAGTTTATTTTTGACGGCGATGGCGAGGTAGCAGACGGCGGAGGCGAGGAAGCCGAGGATGATCGCGCCCTTGACGGTGGCGACGCCGGCTGCGGGTGTGATGACGACCAGGCCGGCGAGGATGCCGGACGCCATGCCGAGCGAGGTGGCTTTTTTATGTCGGATGCCTTCGATGAGGAGCCAGGCGAGGGCGCCGCTGGCGGCGGCGACCTGCGTGGCGGTGAGTGCCTGTGCGGTTTTGACGGAGCTGGAGACGGCGGAACCGGCGTTGAAGCCGAACCATCCGACCCAGAGCAG
>JBAYVY010000223.1:0-6379 GCA_041674345.1 Phycisphaeraceae bacterium
GCCCGTCGAGCCGCCGATGTCGGACCATCGCTTGTCACTCATTGGGCCGAACGTCCGGTTTTTGCGCACCGGCCTATCGCCAACCCCCGGCATCCAAACGGTCGGCGGCCCGCCGATCGTTGATGCAACGCGAGTTAAGGCGAGGTGAAAAATTTTTCGGAAAGTACGTTCGCCCCCCCCGCAAAACCCGCCGCGCCGCGGCGCACCCACACGTCGCGGGACAACCGCCGGCTCCCCCGTGGTGAGTAGCGAGTAGCGCGTGGTGAGTAGTGGGTGGTGGGTAGCGCGTAGTGGGTAGCGACCTGAATTGGGGGTAAGGAGCCGTGCAAAAATAACGGATGGGAATTCACCACGGAGATCACGGAGATCACGGAGTAAAATACCTTACTTATGGATGTTTCCTCCGTGTTCTCCGTGGTGAATCCCTTTCAGTCATTTTTGCACGAGGCCTAAGCTGAATATCCCGGAAAAAGTCACCGGGCCGGCGTGCGATTTTCGGGTCCGTCAATGCAATGACTTTGTTTTCAGTGAAAACAAAGTCATCATCGTCGCTGTTTGATGCGGCAAATACCGATGGAAAATGTGAATTGGGCCGGAAAAGACGCAAGTAAAACCGTACCTGTCCCGCTTTCTTGCCAAGTAAAACCGTACCTGTCCCGCTTTCTTGCCTGTCCCGCTTTCTTGCCCCCGCTTTCTTGCCTGTCCCGCTTTCTTGCCGCGTGTCTGAAATGTCTCGATCTGGATCGCGCCAAGGTGCGGACCTACGCCGAGCAATTCACATGGGACCGCTGCACCGACATGGTATTGGCGAACCTCGCGGCCAACCCCACCCCCGGAACCCAACCCGGCGTGCCGGCTTTAGCCGGCATGGCGTGAGCAACGCCCTCTGTTTAGCGGGTGACGCGCAGCGTCCCCGAACCCCGGCATATTCATGCCGGGCTGATATGCAGGCGCAATTGACTGTTTATCCCCATTTTTTCTCTTTCACGGTTCACCTCGACAACATCGACCGGATGCGTCAAAATCGTTGCCATGAAACGCCGCGATCTTGAAAAACACCTGCGCCAACATGGATGCGAATTGGCGCGTCACGGGGGCAATCACGATTACTGGATGAACACCATGACCGGCGCGCTGGCACCCATCCCGCGTTCGCGCGAATTGCGAACCGGCACGTCGCTGGCGATCTGCGATCAACTGAACATCCCCCGGCCCCACGGAAAGCGCTAAGCGCTCTTGCGCGTGCGCCGTTGCGTCATCAGCATCTCGCGTGTTTCACGCAATCCTTGCAACGCATCCCGCGCCATTTCAAAAGCACCGGCCACCGAATCGGCTTCGGTAATCAGTTCCGGGTCCATCGGCGAACGCACGATGAACCCGCCCTCCTCCGCCTCTTCCAGCGTGAGAACCAATTTGCCGTCACTGATGGTGTAGGTTTTGTTCTTCTTGCGGGCCATACCCCGAATTATACCCCATCATCGGCGAAATGGCAGACCCGCTCCCGGCAACCCCGGCATATTCATGCCGGGCTGGATAACGCGGGACATTACGAGTTGGCTGTTCTGTTTTTCAATTTTAAGATGAGCCAAATTACGATGGCGACGCCAACACAGGCATAAACGAAATACATGGCGGCGCTTTCGTAGTCGGGACCGGCGGATCTCGCCGGATGGTCCACGGCGAAGCCGGCCATCACGGATTGCACGGTCGAACGGAATTGCTCGGTGTAATTCACCGGGCAGGAAAAAGTGACGACATAGGTGACGTTGCGTGCCGGAACCAGGAATTGCCACTGTGTCATGGAGATCGTGCCGGCCATCGCATGATGTTCGGCGGCGATACAGGGCAGGTGGTTGACCTGATCCACGCGGGCGGTGATGTCCGAAGCGGTTATGCCGGTCCCGCGAAGCTGGGTCTGTAACTGTTCGGGATACTGAGCGGCGGCGGCGGACGTAACGCGGGGGGAGCCGGGCACGACGACGACGTTGATGTTGACCGCGAAACCGTCGATCACCGGGCCGTAAAAAATGGAATCAATCTTTGAGAAGTCCGCCTGCTTCAGGCCGGGATATGTCTCGCCGACCTCCTTCAGTACGGAGTCCCGCGTCTTGGCGTCGGCGCTGATCCAGCCGTCCGGCGGAACCAGGGCATACCCTTTGGAACTGTGATACGTCGAGGGATTCGCCGTCGGTTCTTGCGCGACGACCATCGTCGCAACACACAACAGCACAAGGGCGGAGAACAGTGCATGGAATCGCAACATTGAAAACTCCCGGTAAAAGGGGATAGGGAACGCGCACAGCATCCCCGCTCGCCTGATCCGACGGCAAGACGATGGTACTATTGTCTCCATGAGCGATGAACAACGGCTGATCGGGATTGAGGAGAAGATCGCGCATCTGGAAAAGTACGCCGGTGATCTGAACGAGGTGATTCGACAGAACGCCGCGGAACTGGCGGCGATGCGCAAATTGCTGGGGCGGATGACGGATCGAGTGAACCGCATCGAAAACCCGCCAGAGCCCCCGGAATCCGATGATCGCACGCTGGAGGAGGATCGCCCGCCGCATTGGTGATAGAAAATGGAACCGCAGATGAACACCGATTAACACGGATAAGAGAAAGCAATAAAAAAATCATCTGTGTTTATCAGCGTTCATCGGTGGTTTCATTGTTGTGAGCGGTGTGGCTTGTCTTTTTCGCTGTTTTCCGGGACGATTGGGGTCTTTGGTCCCGTTGTGAGATCGGTCATGCCTTCAAAGAAACAGATACAGCAGGTACAAAACCTGAACGTGGCGCGGCTGGTGTCGCTGCCTTCACCCCGGCAACTGGACGGCGAATCGCCGTCGAGCGAAGCGAGCCGTCGCACCGTGCTGGAAGGCCGGCGGACGATTGAACGGATTCTGTCGCGCGATGACAAGCGGATGCTGGTGATTGTCGGCCCCTGCTCGATTCACGATGAAAAGGCGGCGAAGGAATACGCGGATCGGCTGGCGGAGTTGCGGAGGCGGGTGGGGGATCGGCTGGAGGTCGTGATGCGGGTTTATTTTGAGAAGCCGCGCACGACGGTCGGGTGGAAGGGACTGATTAACGACCCGCATCTGGACGGTTCGTTCGACATGGCGGAGGGCTTGCGGATCGCGCGACGGCTGATGACATATGTGACGGAGCTGGGTTTGCCGACGGCGACGGAATTGCTGGACCCGATCACGCCGCAGTATTTGGATGATTTGTTGTGTTGGGCGGCGATCGGCGCGCGGACGACGGAGAGTCAGACGCACAGGCAGATGGCCAGTGGTTTGTCCATGCCGGTGGGTTTCAAGAACTCGACGGAAGGCAATTTGCAGGTGGCGGTGGACGCGATGCAATCGGCCCACTCGCCGCACGCTTTTGTGGGTGTCGATGACGACGGACAGACGGTGATCGTGTTCACACGCGGCAACCCGTGGGGCCACGTGATTCTGCGGGGCGGCGGAGGCAAGAGCAACTATGCGGAAAAGGATGTCGCGGCGGCGTCGGAACTGCTGGCCGGGGCGGGGTTATGTACGTCGCTGATGGTCGATTGTTCGCACGCCAATTCGGGCAAGAAATACACCAAACAGCAAATCGCGTGGAAGAATGTGATCGAACAGCGCGTCGCGGGAAACGCGAACCTGACGGGTCTGATGCTGGAAAGCAATTTGTTCGAGGGCAGTCAACCCATGGCCGCGCCGGACCAATTGAAGTACGGCGTGAGCGTGACTGATGCGTGCATCGGGTGGGAGGAGACGGAGGAACTGGTGACGTGGGCGCATGAGCGGTTGGGGTAGAATCGGGGTTGTCGGCTTGAAGCGGGCGCGCTTATAATCCGCAAAGGATAAGCTGGAAAATGGTAACGGTCTTCGACAAACATATCGAGATCAATCCCCGGATTCGCGGCGGGCGGCCGTGTGTGGCGGGGACGCGCATCGCGGTGGATGACATCGTCATCATGCACGTCCATACCGGTCAATCGCCCGAAGAAATGGTTGGGCACGTCGAATTTCTTTGAATCTCCAATCAGTTCACTTCTGACTCGCGGCCAGTGCTTGTTCCAAATCGGCGAGGATGTCTTCGACGTCTTCCAGGCCGACGCTGACGCGGATGTAGTCTTCGGTGACGCCGGCGGCTTGGAGTTCGGCGTCGGTGAGCTGGCTGTGCGTCGTGCTGGCGGGGTGGATGACCAGCGTTTTGGCGTCGCCGATGTTGGCCAGGTGTGAGCAGAGTTTGCATGCTTCAATGAACTTTCGACCGGCGGCACGTCCGCCCCCGGAACCATCCCCGGAGCCGCCCTTGATGCCGAAGCCCAGGATCGCGCCGGCGGGTTGCGTGCCGTCGGGATAAGCGGGGAAATACTTGTTGAGCATGTCATTGTCGGGATGGCTGGGCAGGCCGGGGTAGTTGACCCATTCGACGAACTTGTGCCGTTCGAGGTGTTGGGCGACTTTCATCGCGTTTTTGCAATGGCGCTTCATACGCAGGTGCAGCGTTTCCAGGCCCTGCAAAAAGAGGAAGGCGTTGAACGGACTCATGCAGCCGCCCATGTCGCGGAGCCAGTGCGTGCGGCAGGTGATGATGTAGCACAGTTGTCCGACCGCGTCGTGGAAGACCGTGCCGTGATACGAAGCGTCCGGTTCGGTGAACATCGGCCACTGCCCGGGTTCCTTTTTCCAGTCGAACTTGCCGGAATCGACGATGCAGCCGCCGATGCTGGTTCCGTGGCCGCCGATGAACTTGGTGCAGGAATAGACGGCGATATCGGCGCCGTGATCGAAGGGCCGATAGATCATCGGGGCGACGGTGTTGTCGCAGATGACCGGCAGGCCGCGGGCGTGGGCGATGTCGGCGATTTTTTGATAGTCGTAGATGCAGTTTTTCGGATTGGCGATGGTTTCGTAATACACCGCGCGGGTATTGGGCCTGATCGCTTTGTCGATGTTGGCGGGGGTGGTCATATCGACGAAGGTGGTGTCGATGCCGAGTCGTTTGAAGGTTTGGGACAGGAGGGTGACGGTTCCGCCGTAGAGCGCATCGGCGGCGACGATGTGCCCGCCGGTGTGGCAGATGTTGAGCAGGGCGATGGTGATGGCGAACTGACCCGATGAGACGGCGAGCGCGCCGATGCCGCCGTCGAGCGCGGCCATGCGCTGTTCCAGCGCATCGGTGGTCGGGTTCATCAGCCGGGTGTAAATCCAGCCCATTTCCTTCAGCGCGAAAAGATCGGCCGCGTGCTGCGTGTCGCGGAAGACGTAGCTGGTGGTCTGGTGGATGGGCATGGCGCGGCTGCCGGTGGCCGGGTCGGGCTTTTGACCGGCGTGCAAAGCGCGCGTGCCCAAACCATTGAGTTGAGGTCCGAGGTTCGTCGTCATGTTGTTCGCTCCCTGCGAATGAAGTCATCAGCGTAGATCAAGCGATGTGCGGCGGCAAGCGTGAAACGGCGGGCAAGCGGCGGCGGGGCGCATGCCAGTTTTCGCGGGATGCCATTTCGTCATCGTGATTGTCAGGGTGATCGTCCGGGTGATCGGCGGTGCCATGCGTGGTTTCGAGGACGACCCCGGCCCCCGATCCCAGTCCCCGCGCAGGGTGTCATGCACCCCCTTCGGGGACTCAGGTCCGGCTTGGGGGCGGGGACTTCCGGGGGGGGGGGGCGCGGCGGTCAGCCGCCCAGTTCGGCGCAGCGTTGGCGGTAGTGGAGGTAATCGGCGTAGGGGACTTCGTTGGGGACCGAATGATCGCAGCAGGGGATGTAGCCGCCGCGTTGTCGCATGTGGGGGAGGATGTGATCGAGCATGGCGTCGATGGCGTGGCGGCCCTGGGCGAGGACGCGTTTGTCGATGCCGCCGCATAGGACGAGATGGGGGTGGTCGCGGGCGATTTGCACGACATCGCAACCGCTGGCGACTTCAAAGGGACTCATCACGTCCATGCCGAGGGCATCGGTGAACCAGGGGATGGTGGGCCGGCAGTCGCCGTCGGTGTCGATTTGAACGTGGAGGTGGCGGGAGCGGTCGATCTGGTGGGAGCGCAGATTGGCGATCAGTTGCTGGTAATAGGGGAAGACGAATTCTTTGAGTGTGTCGTGGCCGATGAGTGAGCCGTGGTTGTAGCAGATGTCTTCCGTGAAGAAGATTTCGTCGAGGGTGACGTGCCGCTGGTGGCGTGCGATGACGACATCGGCGAGCATGAACCACGTCTTCATGCAGTCGTGGACCAGATCGGGGTGATCGTAGAAAGCGAGGAGCCAGCCCTCGGGACCGATCATGCTGCGGAGGTACATGCCCGCGCCGGCGAGGCGTTGCGTGATGACCAAGCCCTGTTGCGCGGCGGTGACGGCGCGGGCCATGCGCTGATCGAAGTCGGC
>JBAYVY010000224.1:0-6356 GCA_041674345.1 Phycisphaeraceae bacterium
CGTGCAACTGAAATATCCGTTGCTGACGCTGGACCGGAACATGATGCGTGTGGGAAAAGCGATGAAGATCAAACTGTTGGAGATGCCATGAAAGTTTACAGCTATTCACAGGCGAGACAGAATCTGTCACAAGTGCTGAACGAAAGCGTGTCGGGCGACGTGCTGATTCGCCGGCGCGGCGGCAAGGTTTTCCGTGTATCCGCCGAAAAGCCGACCGGTTCGCCCTTCGCGGTCAAGGGCATCAAGACAAAAGCCACGACGTCGGACATCATGCAGGCGGTACGCGACGTTCGCAAAAGGTAATCGCCTTCCCTTGGAGCCGCGGCGCACCCTCGAAATTGGAACACCACTGATAAAGAGGCGACGGTTCGTTTCGGCCGCGTCGCGCATCCCGGTAGCAGCGTCTTCGACGGGGAAGATCGCTTCAATGTTCATCAGGGGGGGGCGCGGGTTTCCATCGCGCGGCTATGGAAGGAAAGAGAAGGAACGAGCGAGAACTTATTCTTCGTTCTTTTCGATCTGCCAGTATTCGATTTCCAGCGGGGTGGCGCGGCCGAAGATCGTCACGATCACGCGCACCTTGCCCTGTTCGGGCAGCAGCGCCTCGACGGTTCCTTCCATGTTTTCGAAGGGGCCTTCCTTGATTTTCACCACGTCGCCGGGCACGAACTCCATCTTGACTTCCGGCTCGGCTTCGGGGGCCTTGGAGGCGAGGACCATCTTTTCGACTTCATGGTGCTGCATCGGGGCGGGGCGACCGGCGGTGCCGATGAAGTCGCCCACGCCGGTGGTTTCCTTGATGAGGAAGAAGATGTCCTGGGGGATGCGGCCGTCGTCTTCGAGTTTCATTTCGACGAAGACGTAGCCGGGGTAGAGTTTGCGGAGCTGGACTTTTTGTTTGCCGGCCTTCATGGTGCGGATTTTTTCGGTCGGCACGAGGATGCGGTTGACCAGATGGGCCATACCCTCGATTTTGATTTTGCGCAGGAGGGTTTCCTTGACCGAGTCTTCCTTGTTGGAAGCGACGCGGAGGACGAACCACTGGAAGCCGGGGTAAACCAGCGGCTCTTCCTGGCTGATCAGGTCGGACTTTTCCGGCTCTCCGATGACTTGTTCTTCGGAGTCGGACGATGGATCGGATGGCAGGTTGGGATCAGCGATCATGGATTAGGCAGCCGGTGTGGGGATGGGGATTCGATGCGGTTCAGATATCCAGAATGCGAAGCAGGCGAAAAAGCGTCAGGAAGATCAGATCGGAGAAGAAGAGGATGGCGACGAGCAGGAAGAGTGTGACGATGACGATCCAGGTGGAGCCGCCGGTTTCGCGTTTGCTGGGCCAGTTGACTTTTTTCATTTCGCCTTCGGTGGCGATGAGGAAGTCGGTGGTGTTGGGCTTGACGGCGACCCATCGGAACAGGAGCAGGCCGAACACGGCGATGATCGTGACGGCGGCGGCGGCCTGGATGTAGATGCCGTAGGGGAGACTGAAGCGCTCGATGGCGCTCCAGAGCCACTTGGCGCCGGCGAGGATGAGGACGCCGCCAGCCAGACCGCTGATCAGTCGCGTCCAGTATCCCTGACCGGATTTATAGATGGTCCAACTCATGATGTCACCTGTCATCAACCGTCGCCTGGGGGTTCGCAACACGCCAGGCAGGAATCGAACCCGCAACCTGTCGCTTTGGAGGCGACCGCTCTGCCAATTGAGCTACTGGCGTATGATGCGCCTTGCGGGATGCGGCCTGCGGGTTGCGGCGCGGGCGACTTTTCCGCAAGCCGCAGGACGCAAGCCGCAAGGCGCGGCTTATTTTCGTTTGATCTTATGCAGCGTATGTTTGCGAAGGCGCGGGGAATATTTTTTCAGGCCTTCCTTCATTTTTTCGGGAATGCCGCCCTTGACGTTCACGGGCGTGCGATAGTTCAGGTCTCCGGTTTCGGAACACTGAAGCCACACGAACTCAACTGCGCCGGCTTTCTTGGCCATGATTGCACCTGGGGGGGGAGGAGGCCGTAGGGCTTAAGCCCTACGGCCTTCGCGTTTAAAAACATCCGGGGGCTACGCGAGAATCTTGGTCACGACGCCGGAGCCGACGGTGCGACCGCCTTCACGCACGGCGAAACGCAGACCGACGTCCATGGCGATGGGCTTTTCGCCCAGGTCGCATTCCATGGTGATGTTGTCGCCGGGCATGCACATTTCCGCGCCGCCGAGCAGTTTGATCGAGCCGGTGACGTCGGTGGTGCGGAAATAGAACTGCGGCTTGTAACCGGAGAAGAACGGGCTGTGACGACCGCCTTCTTCCTTGGTCAGCACGTAAACTTCACCCTCGAACTTGGTGTGGGGGGTGATGGAGCCGGGCTTGGCGAGCACCATGCCGCGTTCGATGTCGTTCTTTTCAACACCGCGGAGCAGGCAGCCGACGTTGTCGCCGGCCATGCCGCTGTCGAGGGTCTTGTTGAACATTTCCACGCCGGTGACGACGCTCTTGCGCTTGTCCTTGGACAGACCGATGATTTCGATTTCTTCGCCGATCTTGACCTGCCCGCGGTCGATACGACCGGTGGCGACGGTTCCGCGGCCCTTGATGCTGAACACGTCTTCGACGCTCATCAGGAAGGGCTTGTCGATTTCACGGGTGGGTTCGGGAACCCATGCGTCGATCGCGTCCATCAGTTCCTGAATGCACTTGGCCTTTTCAGGATCCTTGGGGTTCTGGAGCGCGGGGAAGGCGGCGCCGCGGATGATGGGGGTCTCGGCCTCGAACTTGTACTTGGCCAGAAGTTCCTGAACTTCCATCTCGACCAGTTCCAGCAGTTCGGGGTCTTCGACCAGATCGCACTTGTTGAGGAACACGACCAGCTTGGGCACGTTGACCTGACGGGCGAGCAGCACGTGTTCGCGGGTCTGGGGCATCGGGCCGTCGGCGGCGGAGACGACGAGGATCGCCCCGTCCATCTGGGCCGCGCCGGTGATCATGTTTTTCACGAAGTCGGCGTGGCCGGGGCAGTCCACGTGAGCGTAGTGGCGCTTGTCGGACTCGTATTCCACGTGAGACGTGGCGATGGTCAGAATCTTGGTCGGATCGCGGCGACCGTCGGATTCAGACGCCTTGGCGACTTCATCGTAGGGCTTGAAAGTGGCCAGACCCTTGGCCGCCTGCACCGCGGTGATGGCGGCGGTCAGTGTGGTCTTGCCGTGATCGACGTGGCCGATCGTGCCGACGTTAACGTGGGGCTTGGTACGTGCGAATACACCCTTAGCCATTGGTTGACCTCCGTACGCGTTGTGGAGCCGGGATCGTTGGGTTCGCGTCGATCCTGTGGGTTTCGGCTCTGCTCGGTTGCCGGATACTGCGTGGTTTCCGTTGGAGCGTTAGTGATGCGGTTGGGCCATCCACCACGGATGACCCTTCATTATCAGATTCATTCAACCTGTCCGCGGCGTTTCGATCTTCGCATCGAATCCGCCGTCAAGCCTTCGATGGGACTCGAACCCACGACCTCACCCTTACCAAGGGTGTGCTCTACCAACTGAGCTACGAAGGCACCGTGCCGCGTCTTGCGGGGTGCGTCCTGCGGCTTGCGGATGACACCCCGCAAGCCGCAGGACACAAGCCGCACAGCGCACTTCGCGCCGGATCGCTCACTGTAATCGCAAGGGCGATATGAAACAAGCGGGCGTGCTATCGAGGGTCAAGCCCTGATACACGCCCATTTCGCCAATGCGAGACAGACCCGTAAGATAGCCGTCTGCCAAATCGCTGTCAACCCTTTCGATTGCGGATTTGGGATTGCGGATTGAAAGACATCGGTGCCGCGTCGCGCCCGATCTGCCAATCCGAAATCCGCGATCAGAGAAATCCGCAATCCGCAATCGAAGGATTCCGCGATTCCCTTTGCTCCCTTCCAGTTTCCGACCTAAAATGCCGATGATGCAACTGCCGATCCCCCTTCGGCCTGGCAAACACGACCCTACACCGGACTTGATATGAGTCGGGACACCCCCCCAGCCCCCAGCCGTTCCTTCCGTCAGTTTTTCTTCCGGGGCCTGGGTATCCTTCTGCCCACGCTGCTGACGCTCTGGATCATCGTCACCATCTACAATTTCGTCGATGAAAAAATCGCCAGCCCGATCAACAACGGCGTCAAGTGGGCGGTCATCCATACCACGCCCTGGCCCTTCGCCACGGATGAAGAACTGACCGCCGCCCGTGCCGCCGATAGTACGCTCACCCCCGATCAGCGCAAACAGTGGAATGACTCCGGGCGAAACTCCGCCGTGTTGAGAACCATCGTCCGTTCCAACAACCTCGATTCCATTTGGCAGCGCGCGAAAATCGGCGAATGGGCCATCCTTGATCTGGTCGGACTGATCATCGCCATCATCCTCATCTACATGATCGGGCGCATCGTCGGCGGAATCATCAGCCACCGCGTCTATGAACAGGGCGAACGGGTCATGCTCCGTCTGCCCTTCTTCAAACAGGTCTATCCCTACGTCAAACAAATCACCGACTTCTTCGTCGGCGACAAAGACAAAAAACTCCAGTTCAACCGCGTCGTCGCCGTCGAATATCCCCGCAAGGGCATCTGGTCCGTCGGCTTGGTCACTGGCGACACCATGCGCTTCATCCAGGATCGCGCCGGCCGAGAGTGCATGACCGTCTTCATCCCCAGTTCCCCCACGCCCTTCACCGGCTATGTCATCACCGTCCCCATCGAAGACACCCTCGACCTGCCCATCTCCATCGACGACGCCCTCCGATTCGTCGTCAGCGGCGGCGTCATCGTCCCCGACTCCCAACTCATCCGTCACGCCGTTCCATCGCCCGCCATCCCCCAAGCCCCCCTGCCACCCTCCGCATAATCCTTCCGGGGGAAGAACGAAAGGAGTTTCTCCAATGGAATTCAAAATCAGCGGACGACACGTCGAGATCACCCCGGCCATCCACGACTACGCCCGGAAAAAAACCGACCGCCTCCACAAATACTTCGACCGCATCCAGGCCATTGAAGCCGTCGTTCAGAAAAAAGACCGGCATTTCGAGGTCGAAGTCATCTGCGACATCGAACATCACACCCCC
This sequence comes from Phycisphaeraceae bacterium, assembly GCA_041674345.1. GTDB lineage: Bacteria > Planctomycetota > Phycisphaerae > Phycisphaerales > Zrk34 > JBAYVY01. The sequence continues at coordinate 5,085 of JBAYVY010000224.1, forward strand.
CTGGTCGCCGCCCTCAAAGCCGAGGATGTCTATGCCGCCATCGACCAGGTCACCGATATCATGGAACGCCAACTGACCGACCACAAAGAAAAACTTCGCAATCGCAAGCATATCGCGTAGAATCTGTACGCCCGCCCCCGGAAGTAAAACCGGAAGTAAAACCAGACACCCCGAACACACCCGCCGCCGACGAAGGATTGCGCACGCCATGAAACTGTCAGACTTCATCGTTTCCAAGGCACTGGTCCCTCAACTGGCCAGCAACGAACGGGACCAGGTCATCAACGAACTGGTCAGCTCGCTCATCGACGCCGGGGCCGTGGACGCCTCCCTCCGCGATGACATCATCAAATACATCACCGACCGCGAGAAAAAGGGCTCGACCGGCTTCGGCAAGGGCGTCGCCGTGCCGCACGTCAAGCACAAAAAAATCAAAAAGATGGTCGCCACCATCGGCGTCTCCGCCGGCGGCGTGGACTTCAACGCCCTCGACAAGGCCCCCGTCTATTCCATCGTCCTTCTGCTCAGCCCCGAAGACAAGCCCGATGAGCATCTTCAGGCGATGGAGAACATCTTCCGCAATCTTCAAAACGACACCTTCCGAAAGTTCCTCCGCCAGGTCGCCACTCGCAAAGAGATCGTCGAACTCATCAGCGAAGCCGACAATCACCAGTTAGCATAATTTCAAGCGAGGCAGAGCGCCACCGGAAGTTCCAAGCCAAGGCAGAGCGAGTCTTCTTTTCCGGGGGGCGAGCGTCGCCTTGGGTTCCCTAGGTTCCCCGATCAGAGTTTGGCTATGAGTGCCGATGACCGCCGCATCATCACCGTCAAAATCGTCAACCGTCTGGGCATGCACGCCCGGCCCGCGATGGCGTTCGTCGATATCGCCAACCAATTCAAATCCGCCGTCACCGTTCGCAAGCTCGACCAAGCCGTGGATGGCAAATCCATCATGCAGATGATGATGCTCGCCGCCGTGCAGGGCGCCGAACTCCAGATCGAAGCGATCGGCCCCGACAACGACCAGGCCCTCCAAAACCTCGCCGCCCTGGTCAACCGCGGCTTCGATGAAGACTGATCCCCTTACGGGAAATGTTCAATCACCAATGACGAATGACCAATAAGCCCCGGTATGGTCTGTCTTCAGACCTTGGGAGCCGCGAAAGAATAACTTGATAAATTACGATCTTGGTCGAATGGTGTAATTCCACTCGCCGTGAAAGTCGTCCGGTGTGCAGTGGATGGCCGCCGGTTCCTTGTCACTGACCTTTC
>JBAYVY010000225.1:0-6347 GCA_041674345.1 Phycisphaeraceae bacterium
AGGGCGCGTATTCCCTCGTCCTGCTCTACCCCGACCGCATCGAAGCCGTCCGCGATCCCTGGGGCTGGCGCCCCCTGGTCCTCGGCAAAACACACGACGGCTTCGATTGCGTCGCCTCCGAAACCGTCGCCCTCGACGCCCTCGGAGCCGCCTTCATCCGCGAAATCGAACCCGGCGAAATCGTCACCCTCGACGACCACGGCGTCCGCTCACGACGCTTCACCGAATCCGTCACCCCCGCGCATTGCATCTTCGAGCACGTCTATTTCGCCAACCCCTCCAGCAAAATCTTCGGCGACACCGTGCAGATCGTCCGCGAAATGTTCGGCGAAATGCTCGCCGTCGAAGCACCCGTTGATGCCGATTACGTCGTCCCCATGCCCGACTCCGGCCGATCCGCCGCCCTCGGCTACGCACGCAAATCCCGCATCGAATACCGCGAAGGCATCGTTCCCAACCGCTACGTCGGACGCACCTTCATCCAACCCACGCAGGCACAACGCAACATCGCCGTGCAGTTGAAACTCAACGTCGTCGATGACATCGTGCGCGGCAAACGCCTGGTCATCGTCGATGACTCCATCGTCCGCGGAACCACCACCCGCGGCAAAATCGCGCAACTCCGTAAAGCCGGCGCCAAGGAAATCCACTTCCGAATCTCCTGCCCGCCCATCCGCTTCGGCTGCTACTTCGGCGTGGATTTCCCCGACCCCGCACAACTCATCGCCAACAACCGCACCGTCGAGGAAATCCGACAGTACCTCGCCGTCGATTCCCTCCACTTCCTTTCCCTCGACGGTATGCTCTCCTGCGTCTCCCATCCCCCCGGCCACTACTGCACCGCCTGCTGGTCCGGCAACTACCGCATCGACGTCACCCACCCCATCAGCAAGCTCGACATGGAACGACACCAACTCAAAATCTTCAACGCCGACCCCACCCCTACCTGACCCCGCCGCTTGCGGCTTAGCAATTTCGCGTCACGAAACATCACAAAATCACGTCGGCGTCAATTTTGTGCGCGACTTGGCGACAACCCCGTGCGCCCCCGGAAGTTTTTCACCCCCAAACGCGACATTCCGGTGCGCCTTTGAAGCGATTTTGCCCCGATTTCACCCAAACCCCGAAGTTACCGGCGACTCCACCAAGCGCACCAGCCCGCCGCGGCAAATCGCAACACATTCCGCGCCAATCCCTTGCGAAAAACCCATCGCGCACCCACCCGTCGCAAATTGATTGCGAAAGTATTTCCCCAAACCGGGCTGCGTGGCGAACCACTCGTTCACACATTCGTCAGTCGTTGATAGATCGCATTGGTGAGTTGCTCGAAGTCACGCCGGCATTTGGCCACCGCCTGAATCTGCCCACCCCCGACTCCATCGGCCTGCTTCAGATCAAACATCGGCTTTCTCGCTGTTTGTGCGAACGGCACAAGACTGGCGAAATGTTTGATCGTCGCAATACATTGCGGATCATCTTCGATGGTGTATTGGGGGGCCGGATTTTCATCCAATACATTTCGGTGAAATTCTTCCGGTACTTTCACCGCCCAATCCTTGTATGCTTTGACGGGTCGATCCACTCTCGCAAGGTGTTGCTGGACGAGGTAGCCGATCGGTTCAAAATTGTGCGGCGGCAGTTCTGCTTGCGGTCGCCCGGTCATTCGCGTCTGGCGGATGATATTCCAATCCTCACGCCACTGCCGCAGCGTGGGGCCGACGTTGCGAAGTCCCTGCAAACTGAAAAGGTCCGGCGCGACTGGAATGACAACGGCGTCACAGGCCAGAATTGCCGACCGATTCAGCGCGCCGAGACTGGGGCCCACATCAAACAACATGACATCCGCCCCAACCTGTTCCGCGGCCAAATTGGATAGCAGATCGAGCGAGGTTGTAACGTCTAACGGTCGCTCGTTATTCTGTCCGGCAGTCTTGGCCCATTCCTCCGCCAGCGTTTGCTCAAAACGGCTGAGGGACAAGTGCCCGGGCAAAAGCCACAAATTATCCGAAACTTCGCGCAACACAGGTTCACGAACATCCCCTTTGCCGCGGCGGACCAGATCAATGCAGTGCGAAACAGTGATTCCCGTGGATTGCTCATCGTCAGCCCATAATTCCGTCAGCTCATCTTCATCCAGGAAAATCGCGGTGATATTGCACTGCGGGTCGTAGTCCACCACCACCACACGCAAACCTTTTCGCGTCATCATGTGGGCGATGTTGAAAGTCAGCGTCGTTTTCCCGACACCTCCCTTGTTGTTGAAAAGCACCAGCGATTTCATGAGCATGCCCTCACAATGACGCGGGTCAACCCGTTCGTTTCCACTTCAATCGGTGGATTTTCGTTTCGTTCCAATTGAACGGACGCCCGGCGAATTCCCCGGCCCAACTGCTCCACATAACCCAACGCCACAAGTTCTTTGGTAATCACCGGATTGCGATAGTCGGAATTGGCCCCGAAAACACCTTCGCTGGCGCGTCCGAACGGCGCGCCCGGATTGGAAAACTCGATGCGGTCATTGAACCATTCGACGCGACCTGGCGCATTTGTTCCGTCATATTGCCGGTGTTGCACGAGATTACGTGCCAACTCCTTCAGTGCATCCAGCGGATAACGCGGGGAATATCCGGCACGGATGCCTTGCTCGTCAGTCGGTTCCATCGCCAGATGGTCCGCCAGTTGAGTCCACACCGCGTCCAATTGTCCCGGCAACGATCCGGTGATTGTTTTGCGTGCTGAAACCACCGAATCGACATCATCGCCGGCGTATCGCACGAACTCAATGGTCGCCCCCGGAAAATAATTCTGCGGGCTGATTCCGTACACCAAAATCGCGGCGGGGTTGGGTATCCAGCGATCATTCACGACTCGCCCCAATTGGCGTTGCGTCAGCCATTGTTCATATGAAGGGAAAGTCGCCGGATCGTCGTTTGCCGATTCGGCTTCTTCATAAACCAACTTCAACTCGTGGCCCAAATCCGACAGTTGCGCGCCGGGGAACGGCCGAATATCAAACGGCCGGCTGCGTTCGGGCCGCCGCTCCTGAAGGCGATGTAAATCCGCATCCGTCGCGCGGCGTGTCGTCGTTCCCTGACGCACCCACGCCTGGCCATTCACCATGACAACCGGCGGCACCGGATAGGGTTCGACGATCACCTTGATTAAATACTTGCCCTTATATGATTCCGCTTGCACATCGAACGAAGGCGTCGGAACAAGTTTTGTCGATCGCAAGCGATTGGTTATTTTTTGTTGGATTTCATCCAACTGATCCTCATTGCCAACACCCCTGACTTCTCTCGTCTTGGGCTCAACTCCGACAAGCACATAACCGGGTTTGCCCGTGTTGGCCAAATCATTGGCGAAAGCGCAAACCGCAAGATATATCCCCTCAATGTCCGTCGAGAGTTTCCATTCGATCCGATCCGTTTCCGTCGTCAATAGCGTGTGCATCGGAATCATCGGCGGTTCCCGTGTGGTTCCCACTACGATACCACAGACTCATATCCGCGGTGATATTTTTCAGGTTTCGATCGAAAAGTCGATCGGAGGAGGAAACCACCGGGCGCGGCGCGGATCAATAACAGGCGTCGCGGCGGCGGGGGACCGCGCCGTTGGAGATGCGCGCTTTGCCGCGGGGCAGGGGTAGGCAGCAGGCCTCCTCGCCGCAACTGACCGGGGCGACCAGTTGCGCGGGCATATGGTGCGCCGGCTTGACCACCGGCAGGCCGTAACCGTCGCGCAGGTTGCGCCGGTGTTCGAGAATCTCGCGCATTTCATCGGGTGTGCCGATGGCGGGCGGATTGTTCTTCACCGCGTCATGCAGCATGTTCCACGCCATTTCACTGGCGATGGCCGAGTCGCGCGCGATGGGGAAGCCCAGGTTCTTACCGGCCAGCATCGAACGGGCGAATACGTCGATCATCACGTCCAGCTTTTTGTCATCGAACGCGGCGGTCTTGTGGATCGTCTGATCCGTGCCGTGCAGTTCGATCGTGGCGGTGTGGAAGTTGTGCGTCATGCGACAAACACCGAGCGAACCGATGGCTTCGACATAACAGTTGTGGATTTTTTTCTGCGCCAGGTGCCCGTACACGAAGCCCTGGGTGATGTCGAAGACCACGCCGTTTTTGAACGTGCCGTGCGACTGCACCCACCACGGATCGGTGTGGCTCCACATGCGGACGCCCTGGGCGTGATACGTGTCATATTCGCTGTCGGCATACCAACGCGCGACATCGACATAGTGCATCCCGCAGTCATGGAACGGCGGGCCTTCGGGGTCGTGCCCCTCGGTGGGCATATGTCCGGGCGTCATATGGCAGACGCGCACGATGCCCAGTTCGCCGATCTGACCCGACCGGATGAAGTTGATCATTTCGTGGTGATACCACGCGTTGCGGTTGAAGATGTTGACCGCGACCAACTGCCTGCTCGCCTCGATCTGCTTGACGAGCTTCCATTCGGTGTCGATATCGGCGGCCAGCGGCTTCTCGGCGAGAATGTGCTTCTTCGCCTTCAGCGCCTTGCGGATCAGACCCGGCCTCACATCCGCCAGCGTGAAGATGCCCACCACATCCAGCGACTTGTCCCTGAAGATGATGTCGGGATCGGTGATGACCCTGGCCTTGGGACAGGTTTCGCGCGCGACCTCGCGGCTGGGTTCGTAGGGATCGCAGATGTAGGCGACGTCCCAGACTTTGCTGGCCAACATCTCGGCGACAAAACCGCGACCCATGCGACCGAACCCGATGACACCGATACGAAACCGCCGACTCATGGCTGAACCTTTGCCTAAAAAAAGAACCTCAGGGATGGACCCGAGGCGAGAACGCTCCATCAATCCAACCACGATATTTTACCCGCGCTGTTACCAAACGCAATGTTTTTTCGCCGCAATAGCGAATAAAACCGCGTTCTTGCAGCCGATAACCGCCGACGCTACTTGCCATATCCCTGCCGATACACCTTATGGGCGAGTACCTTGCCGGTGGCCCTGTCCAGAATCTCGACATAATCACCGTATGATTCTCGGCCGGTAATCGACACCACGCCCTCGCCTTTTCCGTCCACGCCGGTCAAGCTCGACAAACCCATCGTAACTTCGTTGGAATAGGCCGAATGTGTTGGCGTCCCCACGGCGCTCAGTGTGGTCTTCCAAAACTCTTTGCCGGTGGCTAAGTCGTGCGCAGTCACGACGCATCCGCTGCCGGATGTCGGAAAGTGTGCGAAGTAAAGGACGTTGTTCTCGGTACGGAACACCGACTTCGGGTGCCCTTCGATTACGAGCAGTTCCTTGCCGTCTTTGACGAACTTGAACGTGATCCGCCACCTCTTGGCGGGATCGTAGATCATGTGGATTTGGCACTTGCCGTTGAATTGGGAGAGGGCGAACAGGACGTTCGCGTCGGACTCGGAAAACTGGAAGGAATTGCTTTCGAGTATCTTCTGCCAAGCTTCGCCGTGCAACTTCGATAGGCGGTCAAACTCCGCACCGGCAGCCGCCGTCAATGTTGCGACCATGACCATTGACAGAAACAGGAGGTGTCGAACCATGGGGGGGCCTCCGCTGCATAACTATCATTCACTTGCGCGGCGATCCGCACGACGTGTGCGGACTCGCATCGCATTATCACAAGGTATGTCGCCAGGGCGAATGGGTCAAGGAAAATGCTCTAAGACGGATTCGTTGGACAGGGCCATCGCAAGTAGGCGAAAAACAACCCCCCTCTCCCTTGCGGGAAGCCCCCGAAAAGGGTTGGGGTGAGGGTGATTGCTGGATTGCGGAATATTCGACATTCACAGCACCGTTCGGCCCGGCGGCAGCGGTGTTTCCAGGCCGTCGGTGAACAGTGTGCCGCCCAGCCCCGCCGGTAATTCAATGAAGCCCGTCAGCTTCCGTCCTTGCCGGCGCAGATTCACCACGATGTCGCCCAACGGATGGGGCAGCGTTCCTTCGGCATGGTCGAGCGGGCCGAGTTGCGGCGAAATCCGCACCGTCTTGAAACCGAAGCCGCCGGGACGAATGCCCAGTATCGACGCGAAAGCGTGGTAGATCGGATGCGCGCCCCAGGCGTGACAGTCGGAACGGGCCGGTTCGGGACATTCGACGGTGGTCTTGAAGCCCTGGGCCGGCAGGTCGTACCAAAGTTTCATCCGTTCCAGCAGCAAGCCGGTGCGGCCCATCTTGCACAGCATCTCAAAAACATAATGCGTGAAATAAATCGTAACCGTTCACGGGGTCAAAAAGCCTCGATTTTGCTTCAAAAACGGCGGTAAGACGAGCCAATGTTCGACCATTTTTCGACAAACATTCGTTTTTGGCTCAAAAACGGCGATCACCCGTG
>JBAYVY010000226.1:0-6338 GCA_041674345.1 Phycisphaeraceae bacterium
GGGTCAAAAAGCCTCGATTTTGCTTCAAAAACGGCGGTAAGACGAGCCAATGTTCGACCATTTTTCGACAAACATTCGTTTTTGGCTCAAAAACGGCGATCACCCGTGAACGGTTACGACATTTGATACATTGGTCCCATGTTTTGTTCTCTCGGATCATGGCGTTGAGGTAGATCAGCAACTTCCGCATCTCGGCAATGCAACGCGATGACGTGACTAACGCACCCCCTCCCAACCTCCCCCGATGGGGGAGGAGAAAGAATGCGACTTTGCGGTTGACCTGCCGGGGATGCGTCTTGCCGCTCATGCGTCTTGCCGCTCTTCCCTTCCGGGGGCCTTCCCGTTACCATACAGGATTCGCTACTGGCCCCAACTTCGGCGTAGCACTATCCGTCCCCTTTGGCGGTGGAATTGATGAACCCCAACAAAGTCATTCGCATCCGCGGCGCCCGTGAGCACAACCTCAAGGGCATCGACCTCGACATTCCCCGTGACAAGCTCGTCGTCATCACCGGCTTGTCCGGCTCGGGCAAATCTTCCCTCGCCTTCGACACCATCTATGCCGAGGGACAACGCAAATACGTCGAGTCCCTCTCCGCCTACGCCCGCCAATTTCTCGAACAATTGCAGAAGCCAGACATCGACGAAATCGAGGGGCTGCCCCCCACCATCGCCATTGAGCAGCGATCGGCTTCGCACAATCCGCGTTCCACCGTCGCCACGACCACGGAAATCTACGATTACCTGCGTCTGCTTTTCGCCCGTGCCGGCCGGCCCCACTGCTGGCACATCGACGACAAAGCCCGCGTCTGCGGACGACTCATCACCAGCACCAGCGCCACCCAAATCGTCGATACCGTCATGAACTTCGCCCCCGGCACCAAACTCATGGTCCTCGCTCCCCTGATCCGCGGCAAAAAAGGCGAACACCGCGAAACCTTCGACGCCATGCAGCGGCAGGGCTTCGTCCGCGCACGCATCAACCGGCAGGTCTGCGATCTGCGAACCACGCCGGCGCTGGCCAAGACCAAAACCCACACCATCGAAGCCGTGGTCGATCGGCTGATCGTCAAGGAGGAAATCCGATCCCGTCTGGCTGATTCCATTGAAATATCGCTGAAGCTGGCCGAGGGGTTGGTCATCATCGCCGTGCTGGATGAAAAGAAGTCCAACGGCAACGACGATTCGCCCGATCACTGGATCGACCAGCTTTACAGCGAAAAATACGCCTGTCCCGAACATCCCGAATGCGCCCTGGAAGACCTCGCCCCCCGCCTGTTCAGTTTTAATTCACCTTACGGCGCATGTCCCAGCTGCGACGGTTTGGGCACGATCATGGAATTCGACGAACAACTGATCGTCCCCGATGAATCGCTCCCGCTCGAACACGGCGCGATCGACGCCTGGCGACGCCACGGCAAGCGCATGAACATTTACTACAGCCGGATGATCCGACAGTTCTCACGCGACTTCAATATCGATCCCGATCCGCCCTACAAGGACATTCCCAAGCCCGTTCGCCGCCTGCTCATGCGCGGCACCACCCCCAAGGACGAAGCCAAGTTCGGCTCCTACTTCGAGGGCGTCATCCCCAACCTCCAGCGCCGCTGGGAAAACACCGACTCCGAATACGTCAAACAACGCTTGCATCAATATCTCTCCGAAGCCCCCTGCGAAACGTGCGGCGGAGCGCGGCTTCGTAAAGAAGCGCTCCACGTCATGATCGACAGCGACTACCGTCTTCCCTTTGAAAAACAGGATCAGGGAACCCACCCCGCCGTCGAACAGGGACGCTTCAACATCCACGATGTCGTGCGAATGACCATCGGTGAAGCGATCGGCTTCTTTTCACAACTCAAACTTTCCAGCGAACAACTCGCCATCGCCGAGCCGATCGTCAAGGAAGTCAAGGCGAGACTCTCCTTCATGGCCGATGTCGGGCTTGATTACCTCACCCTCGACCGCAACACCGCCACGCTCTCCGGCGGAGAGGCGCAACGCATCCGCCTGGCCACGCAGGTCGGCAGCGGTCTGGTCGGCTGCTGCTATGTTCTCGACGAACCGACCATCGGCCTGCACCAGCGCGACAACGACCGCCTCATCCGCACACTCCGCCATCTGACCGACATCGGCAACACCGTCCTCGTCGTCGAACACGATGAGGACACCATCCGCTCCGCCGATTGGATCATCGACATCGGACCCGGACCCGGACGCCACGGCGGGCACGTCGTCGCGCAGGGCGATCTCAACCACATCCTCGCCCACAAGGATTCCGTCACCGGCAAATACCTCACCGGAGAGTTCCAAATCGCCCTGCCGGACAAGCGACGAACCGTGGACATCGACAACGCCATCGTCGTCAGGGGCGCGGCCGAGAACAACCTTAAAAACATCGACGTGAAGTTTCCGCTCGGCGGCATGATCTGCGTCACCGGCGTCAGCGGATCGGGCAAAAGCACGCTCGTCAATCAGATTCTGTTGCGTGCCATGCTGCGCCACCTCAACGGCGCCCGCGAAAAACCCGGCGCTCATGAACGCATCACCGGGCTGGGCAACATCGACCGCGTGATCGAAGTCGATCAGTCCCCCATCGGACGCACACCCCGCAGCAACCCCGCCACGTACACCGGCGTGTTCGATGAGATACGCAAACTGTTCGCGCTGACCAAAGAGGCGAAAATCCGCGGCTACAAGGCCGGCCGGTTCAGCTTCAACGTCAAGGGCGGCCGCTGCGAAGCGTGCCAGGGCCAGGGCACCAAGAAAATCGAAATGCACTTCCTGCCCGATGTCTATGTCGAATGCGAACAATGCAAGGGCACGCGATACAACCGCCAGACGCTTGAAATCCGCTACAAGGGCAAGTCCATCTCCGACGTGCTGGAAATGACCGTCGAGGAATCCATCGAATACTTCGACGCCTTCCCCCGCATCGTGCAGATGGTGCGAACCCTCCGCGATGTCGGCCTGGGCTACGTGCGGCTCGGCCAAAGTTCCACCACCTTGTCCGGCGGCGAAGCGCAGCGCGTCAAACTCGCCACCGAATTGGGCAAGTCCTCCAGCGGTCACACCGTCTATGTCCTCGACGAACCGACCACCGGCCTGCACTTCGCCGACATCCATAACCTGCTGAACGTGCTGAATCGCCTGGTTGAAAAAGACCACACCGTCATCGTGATCGAACACAATCTCGATGTCATCAAGTGCGCCGACTGGATCATTGATTTAGGCCCCGAAGGCGGCGACCGCGGCGGAACCATCGTCGCCGAGGGAACCCCCGAACACGTCGCCGCCACCCCCGGAAGTTACACCGGACAATTCCTGACGAATCACCTGCGACGCCCCGCCGCGGCGGGATGAGCCATAATGTGTTTTTGGAGAAACCATCATATGGGTCAATTCCCAAAAATCGCGTCCAATCCCGCCATTCTCGGCGGGAAACCGTGCATCACAGGCACTCGACTGAGCGTTGAGTTCATCGTTGAACTGGCGGCTTCCGGGGCCAGTGTCGATCAGATCGTCGCAACATATGCACAACCGGATCGTGAAGCGGTCGAACAATCGCTGCGATATGCGGCTCGATTCCTCCGCAATGAAATTGATGTGGTCGCGGAGATTCATTCGTGAACCTGAGACGGCTTACGTTTCCGGCGGATGAAAACATCCATCCCCACGTCATCGAACGGATGGGCCTTCGTGTCCGCATTCGCACGGTTTCGGCGTGAAACGCGAAAAGCCGATACAATGGAGCGATGCGATTCGACCGCTTAGATCGTCGCGCGTTTTCCGTCACGTCGCTGAACGCCCAATCCGACGAACGGGCGTATTGGCGGTCGGTCAGTCCGGCTGATCGTTTGCGAACCGTTGAATTCCTTCGTCAACAGCAATACGGCTATGATCCAGCTACCGCCCGACTTCAAAGAGTTTTTGAAGTTGCTCAACTCGAACGGCGTTGAATACCTGCTCGTGGGCGGACTGGCGGTGGGATTCCACGGCTATCCCCGCACGACAGGCGACATGGACGTTTGGGTGGCGATGTCACCCCCAAACGCCGCGAAACTGGTCCGGGTTCTTTCACAATTCGGATTCGGCGACACCGGCGCCGACGATCAATTATTCCTTTTACTTTCCCGCCATCACCCGGCCGACGCTGAAGATCGGCAGCAGCAGCGAGATCGCCACGAAACCGACGAAGCTGCCCATGAACGCGATCATCAGCGGCTCGATGAATTGCGTGGTCTGCTTGCACGATTCATCGAAGTCGTGTTCGGTGAACACGGCGATGCGGTCCATCACCACGCCCAGCCGCCCCGCTTTTTCGCCGGACTGGATCATGCGAAGCACCGACGGCGGAATCAACCTGGAATCGCCCAGCGACGCCGAAAGCTGTGAGCCCTGGCGCAGGCGATCATCCACCGTGTCCCACAACAGGCGGAAATAGTGGTTGGTGGTGACTTCGCGGGTGATGGCGATCATGTCGAGCATCGGCACGCCCGCCGAGATCATCGTGCCCATCGTTCGCATCGCGCGGGTGACGTAGAGCTGGTTCATCAGCTTGCCGATCACCGGCAGATGCAGTTTCAGCCAGTCGATGGCGTGCCTGCCCCAACCGCGTGTGCGGGCATACAGGACGAAGCCGATCGCGCCGGCGATACATGCGACCCACACATACCAGTAGGCGGTGAGGATGTGGCTGGCGCTGAGCAGCAATTGCGTGGGGGCCGGCAACGCCGCGCCGCGACTGGTGTAAATCTTCCCGAACCGCGGCAACACGAACGTCAGAAGAAAAATCGTCACCCCCATCGCCACGAACAGCATGATGCACGGATACACCATCGCGCCGCGCACCGCCTTGAGCGTGTTGCGCTCCTTGGTCATGTATTCGCCGATCCGTTCGAGCATGATGCCCATCGTCCCGCTGGCTTCGGAGGCGCGGACCAGCGAAATCATCAGCGGCGGAAAAATCCTCGAGTGCCGCGCCAACGCCTCGCTGAACGCCTGCCCGCCGTGTACGTGTTCGCTCACGTCCTGCATGATGGCCTTGAAATGCTCATTGGGCGTTTGATCGGCGATCGACTCCAGCGCCTCGCCCAGCGTCACGCCGGTCTCGATCATCACCGACATCTGATGCACGAAGTAAATCACATCGTCCCGGCGAACCCGACCGTAACGCTCGTCCAATGTCATCGCCTGCGGCTCGATGTCGGCCCCGCGCGCCTCGGCGAGTTTCACGATGAACTTGCCCTCGGATCGCAACTGCCGGCCGGCCTCGGAAACATCCATCGCCTGCACCAGCCCGTTGATGAGCTGGCCACGGGCGTCACGTGCGGTGTATGCGAAGCGTGTCATGGAAATCGTCCGATGTTCGATCTACGATCTTCGATCTTTCAGATTGCGGATCGAAGATCGAAGATCGCAGATGTATCATCCGGCTGTCGCGTAGAGGACTTCCTCCACGGTGGTCAGACCGGCTTTCACTTTTTCCAGGCCGTCCTGCCGCAGCGAGACGCAGCCCTCTTCGTTGGCCGCGGTCCGAAGCTGCTGCAAGCCCACGCCCCCGGCGATCATGTCCAGCACGCGGTCGGACGGCACGAGCAGTTCAAAAATGCCGATTCGCCCGGAAAATCCGGTGTTCCGGCACTTGGCGCAACCCGTGCCGTGATAGAACGTCGGTATCTGGCCGATCGCTTTCTCGGCGGCGCGGCGCATCGGCGGGGGAACCTCCGCCTCGGCCTTGCAGTTGGAGCATATCTTGCGCACCAGCCGCTGCGCCAACACGCCCCGCAGCGACGCGGCGACCAGATACGGCTCCACGCCGATGTTGAACAAGCGCGTCACCGCGCTGATCGCGTCATTGGTATGCAGCGTCGAAAGCACCATATGCCCGGTGAGCGCGGCCTGCGTGGCGATCTTCGCCGTTTCCACGTCGCGGATTTCGCCGATCATCAGCACGTCCGGGTCTTGCCGCAGCAGCGCCCGCAGCGCGTTGGAGAAAAGGAACCCCGCCTTCTCGTTGACCTGGAACTGATTGACTCCCGGAAGATTGAATTCGACCGGGTCTTCCACGGTGCAGATGTTGACTTCGGGATCGTTCAGTTCGGCGAGCATGGAATAAAGCGTCGTCGATTTGCCCGACCCGGTGGGGCCGGTGACGAGCACCACGCCGTTGGGCGAATGGATCGCGCCCTTGAACTTCTGGAGCATGTCGTAGCCGAAGCCCAGTTTTTCGAGGGACACGAGGATGTTGCGATTGTCGATGATGCGGATGACGACCTTTTCGCCGTGCTTGCCGGGCATGGTGCTGACGCGCAGGTCGATGGGCCGGTTGTCGAGCATGA
>JBAYVY010000227.1:0-6225 GCA_041674345.1 Phycisphaeraceae bacterium
CCGACGAATCCGTAGCCCCAGGGCCACCGCGTCCTCCGTGGATCGGACGGGAAACGGACAGGAATTAACCACAGGCACAGAGATGCAAAAAATGGACGAATGGACTTAGGGACGAAGGGACGAAGTGAGGATGGGGCTGTGATTCTTTCACTTCGTGCCTTCGTCCCTGATCCCTGCTTGCTCGTTTTACTCTGTGCCTGTGGTTCATTTCTTCTCTGCGCCGCTTGCGGTGAATCAAAAAGAGAGAATGCGGTGGCCCTGATCCGTAGCCAGCTCCCGGCTTGGCGGGCGGGGGCGGAACCGCTGTAATGGCGTAAAAATTGGGGTTGGGCTTGATTTTTGTTTGCTTACGGGGGTTCTGGTCGATTACGCTATAGGCAGTGACAGGACCGATTCGACCCATTCACGTAAGGAGACGCAGCCATGCAGACATATGAACAGCTCAAGCAGTTGGTAGCGGCGGCTGAAGAGGATATTCGCAAGGCGGAAGGCGGGAACAAGGCGGCGGGAACCCGCGCCCGCAAGGCGATGCAGGACATCAAGGCCGCCGCCCAAGCCGTGCGCGTCGGTTTGCTCGAAGCACGCGGCGATGACACCCCCGGCTCCCCCGGCTCCCCCGGCTCGGCCCCGCAGATGTGATTCACGCGCTGTGCGGGGTGCGCTGTGCGGGGTGCGGCATGCGGGGTGCGGTAAGGCACGGTATCTTTCCGCACCCCGCATCCCGCACAACGCACCCCGCATGCCGCACCCCGCACAGCGCATCCCGCACGGCGGGTTCGCCGGACGAGGGATGAAATCAACGGCCCGGCGAGGTGTCGGTGCCGGCTGGAAGGATGCCTGAATGCCGCCGATTTATTTGTTGGACCTGAAAGAGTACGACCTGAACCAGGTGATGTTCGGCCCGGCGGACTTGGAACGCGCCAACCCGCAGCGAGGCGACATGCGTCAGTTGGACGGCATCTGCTGGGCGGGATTCAAGGGCGAACATATGGTCGCGGTGGGATTCAAGGATTGTCGGCCCGATGAGTTCTGGGTGCCCGGCCACATTCCCGGCCGGCCTCTGCTGCCGGGCGTGCTGATGATCGAGGCGGCGGCGCAGCTCGCGGCGTTCATGATTAAAGAGTTTCGCAAGGAACCCGGCTTTCTGGGTTTCGTCGGATGTGATGAGGTCAAGTTCCGAGGCCAGGTCGCACCCGGCCAGCGGCTTTACATCCTGGGCCAGGAAACCGAATACCGCCCCGGCCGGCGTTTCACCTGCCGCACACAGGGCCTGTGCGAGGATAAACTGGTGTTTGAATCGACGATTCGCGGAATGGCGATTTAATTCGGAAAATGGGAAGTGGAAAGTCGGAAGTCGGAAGTTAAGATCGCAGCATGACACTTCCGCCTTCCCACTTTCCACTTTCCCCAAACCCACCCATGCCTGGGGAGACTGTGAACCCACCGCAAGCGCCCATCGAGATTCGTGTGGAGGAACTGCACAAGCAGTTCGATGAGCGTCCGGTGTTGCGCGGGGTGAACCTGACGATCCGCCGGGGCGAAATCGTGGCGATCCTCGGTGCCAGCGGCGGGGGCAAAACCGTGTTGCTCCAACATCTGATCGGCCACTATCAACCCGACGCCGGGCGCGTTCTGGTCGCCGATCACGATAGTCCGCTTCCGGGAAACCTGGTCGATCTGGCGATGCTGGACTGTGACGCGATGGACCGGCTCCGGATTCACTGGGCGGTGGTGTTTCAGCCCAACGCGCTGTTCACCGGGTCGGTGTACGAGAACATCGCGTTGTGGATGCGGGAAGTGAAATTGATGGAAGAATCGCAGATCAGGCCCCGCGTGGAAAACGCGCTGAAGGCCGTCGGACTCGACCCCGACGCGGTGATGCAGCGCGATCGCTCCAAACTGTCGGGCGGCATGGCCAAGCGCGTGGCGATCGCCCGCGCGATCGCCATGCAGCCCCGGCTGATCTTTTACGACGAGCCGACCACCGGGCTGGACCCCTCGATGGCGACGCAGATTCACGATCTGATTCAGCGGATGCACGAAGAGGAAAGGGACGAAGGGACGGAGGGACGGAGGGACGAAGTGGGAATAAAGGGATCAGGGACGGAGGGATCAAGGGACGAAGGGAAAGAGGCGGAGCCGATCCCCACTTCGTCCCTCCGTCCCTCCGTCCCTTCGTCCCTTCCTGTCCCCCGCACCAGCGTCATCATCACGCATGACACGCAACTGCTGCGGCGACTTGGGCCGCGTATCGTGTTGCTGCACGAAGGGCGGGTCGTGTTCGACGGCCCCTACGCCGAGTTCCACGACAAGGCCGCCGATATGCCCGTCGTTCGCCCTTACATCGAACAAATGCCCTCGCTTCAATTGCGAGCTGTGCCTCATGCCTGATCCGATGCTCCAACCCGTTCATCCCCGGTTGAAGTTCACGCTGAACTTCGACACGGGGTCTGATCCGGGGACCAATCCGGGGGCGGGGGTGATTCCGGGGGTCGAAGCATGGCGGTTGGCCATCCCCGCCAAGCCCGCCTGTTACCTGCTGTGCGATGCGAATGAACAACCGATCCTGCTGGCGACCACGGGAAACCTGCGAAACGCGATGGTCCACCGCTTAGCGGAGGGCGTCAGCCCCCGTGAGGAAGAAAGGGACTTAGGGAATGAGGGAATGAGGGACGATGCAAGCAACGGCCCTGCCTCTTCCCCTCAGTCCCTTTCTTCCCCTCCTCAGTCCCTTTCCTCCCGAACCGACTACCGAGCCATCACGCGAATCATCCAATACCGCCCCTGCTGTTCCGCCTTTGAAACCGACTGGACGTTTCTCGAAAACGTGCGGTCGATCCACCCCCGCAACTATCGCACACTCATCCGGCACTGGCGAACGCATTGGATCACCATGGATCCGGGGGCTGCACATCCGCGATTCACCCCCACGACTCAACCCCATTTCGAGGGGGAACTTTGCATCGGCCCGATCGCCGCTTCCGCCGATGCGAAACAAACCATCGACGCCCTCGAAGACCTCTGCGATCTTTGCCGCCATCACGACATCCTCGTCCAGGCCCCGCACGGCATCGCCTGCGCTTACAAGGAAATGGGCAAGTGCCCCGCGCCCTGTGACGGCTCGATCACGATGGACGAATACCGCCGCCGGATCGACGACGCGATCTCTCTGCTCGTCCCCGGAAATGCCCCCCCCGGAAGTAAAAACCGCGATGACTGGATCGCCCGTGTCCGGCAGCAAATGAAACAGGCCGTCGCGGAACTCAGGTTTGAACAGGCCGCCCGTTGGAAACTGAAACTCGAACGTCTGGCCGCGCTCGATCATCCGTCGCTGCGATGGTGTCGCCCGCTCGACCAATGGCGGGGCCTCTACCTCCAGCCCGGCTCGCGCAAATCCGCGCTCCGCCCTTTCATCATCACGCCCGGCCGCATCCGCTTCCTCGGCGAAATCACCGGCAAACACCGCGATCAACAAATCGCCTGGCTCCAATCCCATCTGCCCACGCTGCTCAACGACGCCACCCCGCCCGATGAACTGGCCGCCCACCGCATGGCGCTGTTCGCAAGACACCTCATGCGCGACAACGCGCCGGGCCGATGGTTGCCCGCCGATCAACCCCTGGAGGGAATTGCTGATTTCTGATTTTGGAACCTCCCGCCGACATTCCCAAATCAGAACTGGACTTTTGCAAAAGTTCAGTCAGAAATCACTTTGGGCAACACCCCCGCCAACTCCTCATACACCTCCTCCAGCGCCTGCGGCACCACGCGCACGCTCCCAATCACCGACATGAAATTCGTATCCCCCGCCCACCGCGGAACCAGATGCACGTGCAAATGACCCGGCAACCCCGCCCCCGCGCACTTGCCGATGTTGATCCCGATGTTCACCCCCTGCGGATTCATCGCCGCGGTCAGCAATCGCTCCGCCAGCACGATCAACTCCATCAGGTCCGCTCGCTCCTCCCGACCGAGCATCGTCAAATCCGCCACCGCCCTCCCGGGGGCCACCATCAGATGCCCGTTCGTGTACGGATAACGATTCAACAAAATCATCGCATGAACACTGCGATGCAACACCATGTTCTCCCGGTCCTTCTCCGGCGAAGCCCAATAGTCCGCCAGAAACGACCCGCCCCCGCCCCCGGAAGTTTTTGCGTCGGGCTTATCGCCCAAACCGCGTATGTATTGCATTCGCCACGGGGCCCAGAGGTTTGCATCCGACATGGTTCAACTCCGTTGGTAATGCCGAATGACGAAATCCGAATGACGAATCAAGCACGAAACTCGAAATCCGAAACAAAGCCGCGACCGTTGGTCGCGGTCCCCGTTTCGGATTTCGGACTTCGGATTTGATTCGTCATTCGGATTTCGTCATTCGTCATTTTCACCGCGTCATTTCCCATTCCGCAACCCCACCACCCCCGCCTCCACGCTCCCCGCCTTCCACACCGCCCTGACCGCCATCTTCTCATTCGTCATCGGGCAATCCGTGCGATAGTGCGCCCCCCGGCTCTCGGTGCGCCACATCGCCGCGCGGGTAATCAGCGCCCCGACCAGCAGCGCGTTCTGCACTTCCCAACCGGCCCGCTCGTCGAAAATCTTGTCCAGCGTGTACCGCGCCCAGAAATCAAACATCTCCGCCACTTCCGCCAATCTTCCGCCGACACGCTCGATGCCCACGTGACGCCACATCACGCTGCGCAGCGACGACCGCACGTCCGAAATGTCCAGCTCGCTGCGATCCGACGGCCGAATATCCGCCACGACCTTGATCGGCATGCTCACCGATTGCGTGGCCGCCTCCTGGCAAATACGCCCCGCGATTTCACCGCACACCAGGCCTTCCAGCAGCGAGTTGCTCGCCAGTCGGTTCGCGCCGTGCAGCCCGGTGCATGCCACTTCGCCGCAGGCGTACAGGCCGGGCACGTTCGTCCTGGCCGATTCATCCACCAGCACGCCGCCGATCATGTAGTGCATCGCCGGGCGGATCGGTATGAGTTGTTTGCGGGGGTCGATCTCGAACTTGGCCAGCAGCTTGAAAATGCCTGGAAACCGTTCGGGAAACGCATCGCCGAGGTGTCGGGCGTCCAGGTACACCTGCGCATCGGGGGCGCTGGAAATCTGTTCGAGTATCGCCCGCGCCACGATGTCGCGCGGAGCCAGTTCCGCCAGTTCATGCACGTCGGTCATAAACCGCCGGCCGTCGCGATTCACCAGCGTCGCCCCCTCGCCCCGCACCGCCTCGCTGATGAGCGAGCGCGACGCCCCGGCCACGTACAGCGTCGTCGGGTGAAACTGCTCGAACTCCATGTCCGCCAGCGCCGCGCCCGCCCGGTACGCCATCGCATGACCATCGCCCGTCGCGATCGACGGGTTGGTCGTCTCTCGATAAATCTGCCCCGTGCCCCCGGAAGCAAGTATCGTCGCCTTCGCCCAAATGACTTGCAGCCCGTATTTCGGATGGTGCGTGATCGCGCCCATGCACCGGCTGCCCGGCCCGGCTTCGCCGATGAGGTCCAGCGCGAAGCAATCCTCGAACAACCGCAACCGGTCGTGCGCCTTCGCCAGCCGAATCAGCGTCTCCGCCAGTTCCCTGCCCGTCGCGTCGCCGTTGGTGTGAACGATGCGACTGGCCGTGTGCCCGCCCTCGCGCCCCATCCGAATGTTGCCCGACTCATCGCGGTCCAGTTTCATGCCCTGGTCGATCAACTCACGCAACAACCTCGGCCCCTGCTCGATGATGCATCGCACCATTGCTTCATCGCACAACCCCGCGCCCGCTGTCAGCGTGTTGGCGATGTGTTCGTCGAACGAATCATGCCGTTCGTCGAGCACCACCGCGATTCCGCCCTGCGCGTGGGCCGTGTTGGATTGCGACAGCTTCCCCTTGGCCAGCACGATGACATCGCTGTGCCGCGAAGCGGCCAGCGCCGCGCGCAGCCCCGCCACGCCCGCGCCGATCACCAGCACATCGGTGAAAATCTGCGGCAGCAACACCGCGCGAAACGGAATCAGATAGCGACGCTCGTCAAATATGCCGTGCATGGGGATATGGTAGGGACAAAGGGACGCCCCCGGAAGTAGCGCGCCGACAAAAACCGGGGTGCATGACACCCTACGCGGCTTGTCGGAGTGGTGAGCCGCACAACCAGTAGTGGTTCCAGCGGTCGTCGTTGCTGAGCCACAGCGAGCGCAGGGCGAGGATCGGTTCGACGCCGGCGG
>JBAYVY010000228.1:0-6217 GCA_041674345.1 Phycisphaeraceae bacterium
CGCGTTGGAATCGGCGACGAAGAGGCGATCCTTGCCGTCGGAGCAAAGGGCGAAGGGCGTGAGCATGGAGCGTGCGGGTTCTTTACCGAAGAGCGCTTCGCCGAAGGCCTGCCCGCCGGAAACGGGGGGTTGGAGGTCTTCGCTGGTGGCCAGTTGACCGACGTATTGGATGCGGGCCGGTCCGTCGGAAAGTTGCGGAGGCCAGGTGATGGGCGGATGGACCGGCGGGAAGATCACGCCGGCGGGTCGTGCGCAACCGGTCAAGGTGGCGCACAACAGCAACGCGGCGACGAGGCCCGGCGCACGGGGGCCGCGGGTGGGGGGAGCGGTGCGGATGTGTGTGCGTCGGGTCATGGGGTGATCCCTAAAAGTTTCGACGGATTCCGAGCATCAGGTATTGCGACGTGCGGTCTTCGGTGTCGCCGGTGATGAACGACATACGTTCCTGAAGATACACTTCGGTCTGCCGGTGACGCCAGCTTAATTCCAGATGTTGTTCGACGGCGTCGGTGGCGCCCCGCGAGCTGTCGCTTTCGTTACGAAACGACAGCCCGCCGCCGATGAACCATTCCTTGGTGAGTTGGTGCTGGACATTGCCGTTGAACAGCAGATATTTCGTCTGGTTTGCCTGCTCCTGGTAGTTGGTGATGACGTAGGTGGCGTTCAGGTCGAAGGAAGTTTCACGCGAAATGCGGTCGTTGTAGCGGACGAAGAATCGGGTGTTGTCGTAAGGGGAGATGGTGCTGTCGTGAATCTGATGCTCGGCGTTGAAGGTGAGTTTCCAGACGCGGTAGTCGGCCCCGAAGGTGATGTCGGTGATTTCATCGGGAGTGAACGAGGCGGGCTGGGTGCTGTCGATGGTTTGCGATTGATGGAAGAAGCGCCCGTAAACCGCGACGCCGTTGAGCCAGCCCTCGTCGATGGTGTATCGGACGCCGAAACCCTCGCCGAGGGTGGTGACGGTGTTGGACGGCTGGTTGGAGACGGAGAAATCGACGCCGATGGTCTGTCCGTCGGCGATCGCGCCGCCGAGTACGCGGCGGAGCGTGATGTGATCGGAGAAGTATTCGACGGTGTAGTCGATGGTTTCGGTGTAGATGACGGTGCGGGCGGCGTTGGTGACCAGGACGGAGCCGACGACGACGCCGGTGCGGGTGATGATGATGGGCAGCGGATCGGAGAAGGTGTGCAGTTCGCCGGTGACGTGGCTGATGCCGCCGGACTGCGTGTTGTCTTGTTGATCGAAGCTGAAGGAGGTTTCGGCGGAGAAGGAGCCGAAGGGGACGGACTTGATGTAGTCGATGTTGAGGTTGGCGTATTTTTCAAAGGTGGAACCTTCTTCGGCGTAATCGGCGAGGGTGACGCCGGCGTCGCCGGAGGTCACGAGCGACTTGTAGAGTTTGTGTTGAAACCCGGTCGAGGCGCGATGGGTGGTCTGATTGCCGTAGGACTGTTCCTGTTCGTCGTAGCTGTAACGATAGTGTGTCTGGAAGTCGCTGGTGTGCTGGAGCAGAAGGTCTTCATTGGCATGAAGACGACGAAGGGCCAGTTCGCCGCTTTGGTCGAAGAAGTTGACGGAGGAAAGAAGACTGCTGCGATGGTCTTCACCGAAGTTCCATGAATGGCCGAGCGTGAAGTCGTGGGATTGATACGAGGTGGCGTTGATGCTTCGCGATTTCTGCTCGGTGTTGTTGAAAGTGTAATCGGCGTTGAGTTGCTGCTGTTCGTCCGCATGGTAATCGGTGTGCCAGTGGAAGGTGTCCTGGTCGGACTGGAGATCCTGCAAGCCGGCGGCGTCCTTCTGACTGATGGACATGCGATAGAACTGAAGCTGCGTCGGCGCGGTTTGGGACCGGAAAATCCAGTCGGCGCCGTAGGTATCGACGGTGCTTTCAATGGACGATGCGAAACGCTGGTTGAGCAATTCGCGGTAGCGGCGGCCGTAAAGGGTGAGAGGCGAGAACTCTTTTCGCAGGATCGTGGCGTCGAGATTGTATTCCTCGATGGTTCCCAGATCGAAGCCGCTGCCGCCGCCGCTGGAATCGGCGGTGGTGTCGGTGAGTTGATCCTCGGACAAACCAAACGTGCCCGACAGGTTCATGTCCACCAGATTGGGGTGGATGATAAACGCCTTGGAAGCGAGGGTCAGCGTTTGCTCGAAGCGGTGTTCGGTGGTTTTTTCGCTGGAACCGGCGGAGTTGTTTTCATCATTCTGGTAACGGTAGGTTAAATCGAACGCGCCTCGGAAGTCGGAAAAGCCGAACGTTCCCAGGTCTTTTCGCTGATTGATGACGATAGGCCCCTCCACATCCTGCGCCTGTGCGAAAGATGCGATGGCCCCATGCACCGCACATGCGACGGCGGCGGCGCGTGCGAGGGTCCGGGGCGGCCGGGGGTTCCGGGGATTCCGGGGGTTCCGGGGGTTCCGGGGGCGACGGAAGGTCACGGTTGACCTCCGGGCGGCGCGGGTTCGGGTTGCGGCGCGGTTTGCGATTCCCCGGACATATCCGGGTCATTGGGCGGTGTGCCTTTGGTACCGAGTACCGCCACGTCACGCGGCAAGCCGTGCCGCTTGCTCCCGTGACCGACGTGACAGTCCAGGCAATTGCGGGCGGCATCCTGGTGATCCTGCGCCGGCGGGCCCAAGTCCTGGCGTTGATGACATTGGAGGCACAGATCGGGCGATGCGACTTTCAGCAGGTGCGGCTGAGAAGATTCATGCGGATCGTGGCACATCATGCACGCGCCGACGGCGACCGGCCCGTGCATGAGCGGATAGGCGGTGGAAACCTGTTTGTGACAGGTGACGCAAACGCTGTCGTTGAGCTGCGTGAAACTTTCAAAACTGGCCGCCGCGCCGACGTGACAGTCGTTGCACTTGTTTTCCTTGTAGGGCTTGTGGCTGGAGGCGATGACCAGCCGTTTGCCGCCCTTGGTGGAGGCGACGTGTTCGCCGCCGGCCGCCTGATCTTCCGGGGGCGCGTCGGGATCGGGCACACCGTCGAAGAAGATGCTGAGGACTTTGTAGTTTTGACGCCGATCCGAACAGTTGGTCAGGACGGACAGGCCGCTCAACAACAGGCAACAGATGAGGAAGCCCACAGCGCCCCGCCCCCGGAACCAACGGCACCAGGAGTTGCCAGCCGTGTTGGGGCCTGAAGGATGAGGCATGATCGGATCACTTGTCGGAAGGTGCGGTTGTATCAGCCGGAGGATTGACCGGTGCTGATTCTACCGCCTTGCCGTCGGGAATGCCGGGGGAGACACTTCCGGGAGCGGGGACGTTTCCGGGGGCGCTTCCGGGGGCGCTTCCGGGGGTGCTGCCGGGGGTGCTGCCGGGGGCGACCGCGTCGGAAGGCAACGGCGCCGGTTTGCCGGGAACCGGCGTGGCCGGGGCGTTTTCGATCGGCACGACCCCCTTGCTGGAGGCGATATCGGCGACGGTTTTGCCGGGCTTGAGATGGCCGTAGGCATAGACGGCGACCTTGTGGGAACCGAACTGATTGGTCACAAGAATCAGCCGCTCGACCTCGAACGCCGGATGGATGTACCGCTGGAATAAATCGAAATCGCCCTCATGGATGGCGATGCCCGCCGGCAGATACATCGCGCCGGGGTGATTGCCGTCACCGCCGAAGAAGGTGTAAACCTGCCCGACCTCGTTAAACAACTGCACGTTCTGGAACGAGGCATCGACGACAAAGAGGATGCCCTCCCGATCCACGGCGATGTGCTTGGGCCGGACCAATCCCCCGACGTTGTTGGAGATGGTGCCGATGGTGCTGACCAGTTTGCCCGACGGATCGAACTTGCTGAGCCGGCACTGCATCACATCGACGACATAAACATTGCCCTGCGGATCGACGTCCACCCCCAGCGGGCGCACGAACTGGCCCGGCTTGGGGCCTGGTTCGCCGATCTTGCGGAGCAAGTGTCCGTCACGGCGGTCAAGCACCAGCACGTTCTGACCGTTGAAATCGCAAACATAAAGTTCATTGTTCCGCACGGCCAGACTGGTGGGCTTCAAATCCTTGATGACGAACGCGGTCACAAAACGATCCTGCGGATCGAACACGACCACCGCCTCCCGCCCCAGATCGGCCACATATTTGTACCGGTCAGGCGTGATCGCTATGTCGCAGGGATTATGCAGGCGTTCGGTGCCGGTGGCGCCCATCACCAGCGTCTGGTTGTGACGCAGATCGAGAATCGTCACGCAATCGTTGCGCAGATCGCAAACGTAAATCTTTCCGTCGGCCATGTCGATGCCATATGGCTTGGAAATCGGCAGGTCTTTTTGCTGTTCCCTGCCGTAGATCAACTCGTCCATCTGACTCTTGGCCGGAGTCACATCACTGGCTTTTTCAAAGGAGGTCAGATATTGAATGTGCGGCTCATCGGGATAGGCGGGCCAGAAGGCGTACCGTTGGGTTTCGGCGACCTTGGCGGAACCGGCGCAGCCGTTGAGCAACGGCAGCAGAATCACGCCCAACAGCATCGCCAGACGAGTAGGATGAAAAGTGGGGTATGCGGGTTTCATCGGAGGTCTCGCAATCAACCGCGGGAGAGGTCTGTTTCTCGAACCAATCGCCGCTATCATGGAACGGACGGACGGGACGGGTCGGAGGAACGCGAATCTCCAGTGTCTTTGTGAAACCGCTGCCGGGTTCGGCGAAAGCCGACCCGGCGGCGGCGTTTTGAACGACGATCTTTACTTCTTGTGGCAATTCAGGCACAGGGTGCTGCCGCTGACGGCTTGGCCATCGACGGTGGTGCCGGGGCCGGAGTTGTTGACCCACAGCATGCTGTCGGTACCCTTGCGGTTGTGCGGTTCATGGCAGGAGGTGCAACCCACGGCCATTTCACCGGTGGGCAAAGCGCGCAGAGGCATGATGTGAGCGGTGTCACGGTAGGACTGCGCCACCATGTAAGGCACATCCGTCCACACGGCCGCCGCGCCGATCGGGTGATCGTTGGACAGGTCGGTGCCCAGGACGCCACCGCTCATCGACGCGCCGGCCGCGCCGCCGCCGAAGCTGTCCGGGGCGACCGTGCCGTCATGGCAGCTCAGGCACAACCGGCTGTTGCTGTCCACGTCGCCGGTGGTGGGAGTCGCGGCGGGGTCATCCCACGACGCATTGTTCAAAGTGTAAGTGGCCACTGAAAGTTGGTGATTCCACAACGGTCCGCCCACTTTCTTGCCGTCGGCACCCGTGACGGTGGCGTTGTGGGGAGTGTGGCAGGGCAGACAGATTTGATTCTGAGACCAGGACAACGAGCCAAAGTCGTGAGCCGAGCCGCTGATGCTCGCCTGGCTGCCGGTCGCCAGGAGACCGGTCGCCATCATGCCGATGGCAGCGGTCCAAATACCGTTTCGCTTTCTCATATGAGTTCCTTTCGCAAAATTGCGGGTTTCTGATTCGGTCGTAAACAAGTCCCGCCGCCCGTCCACGTCCGTCCGTTCCATACGGCAACGGACAAAGAGCAAGAGGCATACCGAATCGAACACCTTTTCCATCACGATTAACCGCGTCCGACACAATGTTTACAAAATGTGGAGAAACAAGTCTGTTTTGCACGTCCCAAAGCTAAGAAACCGTCTTCCGGGGGTTTCCCACAGGTTGGAGAAAATTGCCCCGGTTTTTCGCCGCTTTCCGTCGCAAGCGCCCCGGTTTTCCTGCCGATACGCTTGATGCCGCCATCGGGATTTGCCCGTGCCGCCCGGAGTTTGATGATCCAGATGATTCGACTCATTCCATCCAGGGTTGTTCGCATTCCGTTATATTCCCATCTCCTCCGCATCGCTCCGCCGCTGGTGCTCCTGGCGGTCATCGTGTCCGCTTCGCGGATCACCCGTGCCGACGACACCGCGATCGCCTACGTCCCCGACCCCGCCGATCTGCTCGATCCGCCCGACAACCCAAACTTCCAGGGGCCAAACTTCCGGTGGCAGGGGCTGGACTTCCGGGGGCAGGGGCTGGACTTCCGGGGGTGGACGGATGCCGACTGTAATGGTTGCCACACCACACAGGCCGGGTACTCCCATCCGGTCAACATCAAGCCCCCGATGGCCGTTCCCTCGCATCTGCCCCTGGTGGCCGGGCGGGTCGCCTGCATCACCTGTCACGACAATTCCAGTGCCGCCGCACACGCCCAGGCGCGACAATCCCACACCCCCATGCTTCGTCCATCCGCCGCCGCCAATTTCTGCACCCAA
>JBAYVY010000229.1:0-6181 GCA_041674345.1 Phycisphaeraceae bacterium
AGCGTGGCATGACCCTCGCCACCGCCGAAAGCTGCACCGGCGGATTGATCGGCCAACTGCTGACCGACATCCCCGGATCAAGTCATTATTATCGAGGCGGGTTCATCACGTATTGCAACGACCTGAAAACCCAACTGCTCGGCGTGCGGCCGGAAGTTTTGCGACAATACGGCGCGGTCAGCGAACAATGTGCCGGTGAGATGGCCGGGGGGGCATTGAAAAACAGCGGGGCGGACATCGCGGTATCCGTCACGGGCGTCGCCGGTCCCGACGGCGGCACACCCGACAAACCCGTCGGCACGATCTGCTTCGGCGTGGCGCAACGCGATCACAAAACCCAAACGCACCGCATCATGCTCGGCGGCGACCGGACGTTCATCCGCCTGCGGGCGGCATACACCGCGCTGGACCTGGTGCGAAGACGATTGCTGATTTCTGATTTCTGATTGGGGGAGGGGGACATGGGGACGCTGCGCGTCACCCGCTAAACTCATCGCTACCCGCTACTCCACGCACCTACCGCCCTTGTCGGCGACGTCTTCCCCAATTTACCCGTCCGGCACAAAACTTCCCCCCCACGTGGATTCGCAACGATTTTCAGCGATTTCCCGCTCCCCACTTCCGGGGGCGGGGTATGTTTGCGACGGCGAATGAACCCCGACGTGCTGGAGGGAATGTGAGACGCGAGACGATACCCCTATTGCGATTGAGGGCGGGAGAAAGGGACGAAGGGACAAAGGGACCAAGGGACGAAGTGGGGAACGGCTCCGCCTCCTTCCCTCCATCCCTTTCCTCCCCTTTCACTTCGTCCCTCCGTCCCTCCGTCCCTCCGTCCCTTCTTCCTCCCACCGATCCGCGATGGGTGCTGGCGATGCGTGTGCGCGAGGCGATGCAAGGCCCGATGCTCCCCCCGGCACACCGCGACCGGCTTTTGAAAATCGGACGACTGCTGGGGCTGACACCGTTCGAGGCGAATCTCGTGATCGCCATCGTGCAGGACCAGGCGCGTCAGGGCGGCGAACCGGCCGACGCGGCCGCATCGCTGGCGTTCGTGCCGCGTCATGGCGAACAGATCAAGGCGCAACGAAACATCCGCATCGGCTGGCTGGTCGCCGCGGCGATCGCCGCCGAGGTCGCGCTGATGTTCTGGTTGTTTGGATAAATGGAAAGTGGGAAATCGGAAGTCGGAAGTGGGAAGTCGGAAGTTCGGAGGCGGGGCCTTCACTTTCGACTTCCTCTTCACTTCCGCCTTCCGCCTTCCGCCTTCCCACTTTCTTCCCACTTCCACCTTCGGACTCCCCCTGACGCGAAGCGCACTTGGCGTTATACTGCTGCCCGCAGGAAACATTTATGCGCCCAAGCCGCCGCCCCATCATCATCGCCACCCGCCGCAGCCCGCTGGCGCAACAACAGGCCAAGGCCGTCGCCGGCGCGCTGCGCCGATTGCATGGCGACATCGAAGTCAAACTGTTGCTGATCGAAAGCGAAGGCGACAAACTGCTGGATCACCCGCTGGCGGCTTTGGGCAGGGATGAAGGCACGAAGGGACGGAGGGACGAAGTGCGGAACACTGTCTCAACGTCTGATTTGTCTTTCCCTTCGTCCCTTCGTCCCTCCGTCCCTTCGTCCCTTTCCCCTCCCCCTTCGTCCCTTCGTCCCTCCGTCCCTCCGACCACCGGGGGCAAGGGATTGTTCACCGCGGCGATTGAGCAGGCGGTGCTGGACGGGCGCGCGGACATCGCGGTTCACAGCATGAAGGACGTGCCGACGCTGGACACGCCGGGCCTGGTGATCGCCGCCGTGCCCAAACGCGGCGACGTGCGTGATTGCTTCATCGCCCACACCGCCGCTTCCATCGAACAGCTTCCGCCCGGCGCGCTGGTCGGCACCAGCAGCATGCGCCGCGCCGCGCAGCTTCACCGTCTGCGTCCCGATCTGCGCATCGAACCGTTGCGGGGCAACATCGACTCGCGGATGCGCAAGGTGCTGATCGACAAAAAATATGACGCGACACTGCTGGCGATGGCTGGTCTGATCCGCGGCGGTCACGGCGAACGCGCCACGAACCCGCTGGATGTGAACATCATGCTGCCGTCCGCCGGTCAGGCGGCGTTGGCGATCCAGTGCCGCGCCGACGATCACGTCACGCTTCGCCGATGCCTGCCGCTGAACGACGCGATCAGCGCCGCGTGCGTCGAAGCCGAACGCGCGGTGGTCGCGGCCCTCGGTGCCGATTGCCGCTCGCCGTTGGCGGTGCTGGCCCAGCCGGTCGATCACGCGAACTTCACCCTGCGCGCCCGCGCGATGTGCAAAGACGGCTCGACGATCCTCGAAGCCGAACAGACCGGCTCGCTCAAGCGCGTCAAACACGTCACCCGCCACGTCGTCGAAACGCTCCAGGCCAAGGGTGCCAAGCAAATCCTCCGCTCGTAAGCCATTCCATTATGATCCTTCGCCGACTGCTGCTGATGCCCGTGCTCCTGCTGGTCATCTATACCGTCACCTTCGTCCTGGCGTGGATGATCCCCGGCAATCCGCTTCAGTGGCCCGAACAACGCCGGCCTTCGGCGCAAGTCGAACAGGCCATGAAGGAACGTTACAACCTCGACAACCCCGTCAGGTTCTACTGGCAATACCTCGACCGCGTCGTCACCCGCGGCGACTTCGGCCCCAGCTTGCACTACCAGGACTGGACCGTCGGCGAAATCCTCAAAGCCGCGCTGCCCGTCAGTGTGCAACTGGGCCTCGCCGCGATCGTCATGGCGCTGTTGATCGGCACGGGGGCCGGGGTCGTCGGCGCGTTGCGACCCGGCACGCTGCTCGATCACGCCACGTTGTCCCTCGCCCTGGTCGGCATCTCGCTGCCCACGTTCGTCACCGGCTCGGCGCTGCTGATTTTGTTCGCCGTGTGGATACCGCTGCTGCCGGTCGGCGGGTGGGGGTCGGTGTCGCAACTGATCGGCCCGGCGTTCGTGCTGTCGCTGCCCTTCGCCGCCTACATCGCACGACTCACCCGCCTGGGCATGGTCGAAGTGATGACCAGCGACTTCATCCGCACCGCTCGCGCCAAGGGCCTGCCCATGCGCCGCGTCGTGATGTACCACGCGATGAAGGTCGCGTTCCTGCCGGTGCTCTCGTTCCTCGGTCCCGCCGCCGCCGCCGCGATGACCGGCTCGTTCGTCGTCGAAAAGGTCTTCAATATTCCCGGCATGGGACAGCACTTCGTCGATGCCGTCCTCAACAAAGACCTCTTCCTCATCATGGGCGTCGTCCTGGTCTATGCCGCGATGCTCATCGTCTTCAATCTGCTGGTCGATCTGGCGTACACGCTGGTCGATCCGCGAATCGACCCGGCGTGAATCGGCGGGGCCGATTCATCGGCCCCGAACATTCGCCGCGTTGTTCCCGCACGACGCGCCCCATCCGGCATTGTCGCTTTCACGCAACATCCGCCGGGAACGGCAAACCGGGGTTTCATCGACAAATCATTCGCATCGCGCGGGTTAACGATTGTCCGGCACACCGGCACTCCGCTTGCCCTATCTCCCGGCGTAACGCAACCCCCCTTTGGAGCGACGCGACATGGACGAACAAATCTTCCAAACCAAACTCGCGGAACTGATGGGCGAAATCTCCACACTGCCCAAAGCCGAACGCGAAAAACTCGAACAACTCGCCGCCAAGACGCAGAACCGCCATCAGCAACTTCGCAAGACCGTGACCGACCTTCAGGAGTCGCTGGACTACCTTCGGCTGAGCATCAAGTATCTCATGTTCGACCTCGAAGCCACCCGCCGCGAAAACTCCTATCTCCGCAAAATGCTCGAATCACAAAGCAACGACCACGACCACGGAAACGAACAAGGCGGCTTCTAACCCCCGCCCCCGGAATCGGCCGGAATCGCTCAAGCGAGTCACGCCGAACGCACGAACGTAAGACCCGCTTGCGGGCGGTTGCCCGGAGGGAGCGGATGCGATGAGAGACGCGATGTGACAACGCATCCGCACCGGACCCATGTGGCACAACGATCATCGGCACCATCAGCCGATGATCGTTGTGTTTTGAGAAAATAGCCAACAGCCATGAACCAACAGCCAATAGCCAACAGGAGAGCCAACATTTGCCTTCCTGTTGGCTGTTGGCTCGTGGCTGTTGGCTTACGCCTGTTGGCTGTTGGCTACCAAGTATTTCCCCGTTACCATGATCGGCCTTGATTCACGGAGATTTTCACCATGCGATGGTCCAGAACCCTGATCCCCACGTTGCGACAGGTGCCCGCCGAGGCCGTCGTGCCTTCGCATCAGCTCATGCTGCGGGCCGGGCTGATTCAACAGGTCGCCAGCGGCGCGTATTCCTACCTGCCCCTGGGCCTGCGCGTGCTGCACAAAGCCATCCACATCGTCCGTGAGGAAATGGACCGCGCCGGGGCGGTGGAGGTGTTTCTGCCTTCGTTGCAACCCATCGAGTGGTGGGAGCAGACCGGCCGGCGCGAGGCCTACGGCGAAAACCTGTTCGTCGTCGTCGATCGCCACCAGCGCGAACAAGCGCTCGGCCCGACGCACGAAGAAGTCATCACCATGCTGGTCAAAAACTCGATCAGCAGCTACCGCCAACTGCCCCTCACGCTCTATCAGATTCAGACCAAGTTCCGCGATGAGTTCCGCCCCCGCTTCGGCGTGCTGCGATCACGCGAATTCCAAATGAAAGATGCGTACTCGTTCGATACGACCCTTGAAGGACTCGACAAGTCGTATCAGGCGATGTACGACGCTTATTGCCGCATTTTTGAAAGATGCGGGATTCCCTACGTCACGGTGGAAGCCGAGAGCGGCCCCATCGGCGGCAGCGCGTCACACGAATTCATGGTCCCCTCACCCACCGGCGAAGACACCATCCTCGCCAGCGACAAAGGCAATTACGCGGCGAATGTGGAGAAATGCGAAATCGGCCCCCGGAAGTTTTCGCTGGAAGAACCGCCGACCGGTGAACTTGAAAAGGTTCACACGCCGCATCTGGCGAGTATTGAGGATGTTTGCAAGTTTATGAAAGTGAAACCGAAGAACATGCTCAAGACGCTGGTGTGCAAAGCGGGCAAGCAATGGGTGATCGGCGTGGTGCGGGGCGATCACGATTTGAACGAAGGGAAATTGCGAGCCGCTTGCGGCTTGGCCGACCTGCAATTAGCCGATGAAAACGAGGCGAAAGCCGCGGGTTTCACGATTGGTTTCGTCGGCCCGCAGATTGCCGCGACACGCAAGGATGTCACGATGATCGTCGATCACGACGCCGCACAGGGCGGGTTCTGGGCGAGCGGCGCCAATGAAGTCGATCATCACGTCAAACATTTCAACTGGAAACGTGACGCCCCCGCCCCCGCCCCCGGAAGTGGAAGTGAAATCAAGGTGGCCGATATTCGCAACGCCGCCGATGGCGACCCGTCACCGAAGAATGACGGCGGCGTGTTGAAGGCGTCGAAGGGCATCGAGATCGGACACGTCTTCAAGCTCGGCACGAAATACACGAAAGCGCTGGACGTGACGGTGCTGGACGCGAATCAGACGGCGGTGCAGGTCATCATGGGGTGCTACGGCATCGGCATCAATCGCATTCTCGCCGCGGCGCTGGAACGAGAAGGCGGCGGCGATGCGAACGGCATCATTTGGCCGATGGCGCTGGCGCCGTACCAGGTGGTCATCACGCCGGTGCAGTATAAAGATGCGGTGAAGGAAAAAGCCGATGAGTTGTATCAGCAGTTGAGCGAGGCGGGTGTGGAGGTATTGCTGGACGACCGGGACGAGAGGCCGGGCGTGAAGTTCAAGGACGCGGATTTGATCGGCATTCCGCTGCGCATCGTGATCGGCGACAAGGGGCTGGCGAATGGTGAAGTCGAGTTCAAGATGCGCACCGCGGAGAAAGCGGAATTGGTGAAAGTCGATGCGGTGGTGGGGCGGGTGAAAGCGATGATTTGACGACTCCCCGCCTGCTAAAGCAGGCGGGCCGATTTGCCAACTCGGCCCGCCCGGTTCACCGGGCGGGGAGTCGTCGATCGCTTGCGAGATGGGTGCATGACACCCTACGCGGCTTGTCGGAGTGGTGAGCCGCACAACCAGTAGTGGTTCCAGCGGTCGTCGTTGCTGAGCCACAGCGAGCGCAGGGCGAGGATCGGTTCGACGCCGGCGG
>JBAYVY010000230.1:0-6163 GCA_041674345.1 Phycisphaeraceae bacterium
ATGTGAACCCGGACCTTCACTCGAAGACTCGTTCAGGTCCGGCTTGGGGAAATAGAGTCGTTGGAGGATGAAGGGGTGATCGCCTTCGAGGTGGGCGATGATCCATGCGTCGTGGGGGATGAGGTTGCGGGCGTGGGCGACGTTGATGCCGGAGATCGCGGCGCGGAGGTCGTCGGCGAAGCGGCTGAGCAGGGGATGGGTGGTATCGGCTTGCACGATGGGCAGGGGATGATCGGGGATGCTAAGCGGCAAGCCGATTTGGGCGGGGAGCAGGTCGGCGAGTTGGGTGTTGTACCAGTCGATGTCGATGTGTGGGCCGGGGAAGACGGCCAGGCCGCCGCCTTGTTGGACGAAGTGGCGAAGGGCGAGGGTCGCGGGGGGGGACAGACGTTCGACATCACAAAGGAACACCACCCCGCCCCCGCCCCCGCCCCCGGAAGTGAATGCGACGAGTTTCGCGGCGGACAGTTGATCGGCGGCGATGGATTGGACTTTGACATCCCCCCCGGAAGTGACGGCCTGGAGCGCGGCGGTGAGATAAAACGCGCCGGTACGGGAGTTGGAACTTCCGGGGGCCGGTGAGGGGCCATGCACGATGAGGACGGGCAATTGGGATTGGACAAGGACGACGGCGTAGAGGGAATCGTCGGCGGGCAGGGCGTCGTGCAGACCGAGCAGTTGGAGTTGGATGCGATGTTCGCCGGGCTGGGTGAAGGTAAGGGGGAAGGTGCGTTCGCAGGCGGACTGGCCGGGCAGGTCGAGGGGTTGATCGGCTTCGGCGCGGTCGTTGACGAGCAGGCGGAGTTGAGCGCGGCGGCGGGCGGGATCGTGATTGACGATGCGAACGGTGAGGGCATTGGGCTGGCCGACCACGGCGGCGTTGCCGGGGGTGGCGAGCGACAAATGATCGGCGGTGACGTTGGCGGCGGGGGGATCGCCGATTGCGATGATTTGCGTGGTGCAGCCGAGGGGCAGCGCGGGCCATTGGCCGGAGCGCCAGTCGGTGGATTGATTGTCGGTGAGGATGAGGACGGCATGTGCGCGGCCGGTGCGATCGCTGTTGAAGAATGAGGCGGCGATGCGGAGGGCGCTGGGGATGTCGCCGGCGGAAGAGGTGGGTTGAAGGGCGGCGAGTTTGGCGCGGAGGTCGAGAAGGTCGTTGCTGGGCGCGTCGCCGGATGTGTCGGCGATGATTTGGCCGGTGGTGGTGAGGATGGCGGCGCGGTCGCCGGTGACGAGGTGGTCGAGGGCGGCGAGGGCGATTTGTTGGGCTTGGCGGAATTGCTGATTGCTGATTGCTGATTGCTGATTGGAAGAGGAAGACATACTTAACGAGTCGTCGAGGAGGATGAGGAGGTCGCGTTGGCCTTTGGGGGAGGTGAAGCCGGACCAGGCGAGGATGGGCTGCGAGAGGGCGAGGGCGAGCAGCAGGCACGCGGCCATGCGAAGGATGAGCAGAACCCAGCGACGGAGTTTGAGGCGGCGCTGGGTGCGGACGACGGCGTCGGTGAAAAAGCGGTTGGTGGAAAAGAGCATGACGGTGCGTTTGCGATTCTGGTGCAGGTGCAGAATCAACGGCACGGCGGCGATGAGGCCGAAGAGGAGAGCTAGGGGGGAGAGGAGGGTCATGGCTAGTACACCTCCAAAGTTCGCCATGGATAAAGACGCCAATAGGCGGTGGATATGAGATGGTGATCCAGCGGGATTACTCTGAATTCAAACCAGAGGCCATGATGCAATGACGGTTGCAGGTGGACGAGTTCAACAGAAAAATACGATTGTCCGGAGGAGGGTATGTGGAAATTTTTCCGCACATCGTGTAGGGCAAGAAAGTAACAGGACGCTGGTATGGCGAAAACGAACAGCAGGCAGGCGAGGATGGGCCACCAGAGAAAACGGGTTGGTTGTTTGGGTGGGGCGTCGTTCATTTTGCCCCCTGTGCGCGGTGGTGGAGGTATTGGCTGAGCATGAGGCCCAGGTCGGTGTGGGTGGTGCAGCGGAGCAGGTGCAGGCCGCGGGAGCGGGCACCGGCGTCGAGGGTGTCGCAGAAGTTTTGGATTTGCTGTTGGACCAGATGGCGGATGAGGTGGGGTTCGGCGTGGAATTCGGAGCCGGTTTCCATGTCGCGGATCACCGTGACCCCCGCCCCCGCCCCCGGAAGTTGTTTGTCGAAATCAAAGTCGAGTTCGCGGGGGTCGAGGATTTGGAAGACGATGACTTCGTGGCCGCGGTGGTGGAGTTGGCCGAGCGCGGCGAGGACGGCATCGGGGTCGTCGAACAGATCGCTGATGAGGATGATGACCGAGCGACGCTTGAGGCGCGAAGCGAGTTGCAACAGGGCGGCGGGAATGTGGGTCGTGCCGGCGGGTGATGCGTTGATGAGCGCGTGACAGATGCTGAGAATGTGGCCGGGCGAAGCGCGGGGCGGAACCCCCGCCCCCGGAACCGCCCCCGGAAGTTGTTGTTGGTCAACGATATTGTCGCGGAGGAGGGACAGGCCCACGCTATCGCCCTGGTGGAGGAGGAGGTGGGCGAGGCAGGCGGCGAGGCGTTGGGCGTAAGCCAGTTTCGAGTTTCGAGTTTCGGGTTTCGAGATATCGGGTTTCGAGATTCCGGCGTCTTCGCCGGCGTAGTTCATGGATGCGGAGCAATCGAGTAAGAGGAGGGCGCGGAGGTTGGTTTCCTGTTGGTATTGTTTGATGACCAGGCGGTCGGAGCGGGCGAGGACTTGCCAGTCGAGGTGTTTGAGTTCGTCGCCGGGCGTGTAGGCGCGGTGTTGGGCGAAGTCGGTGGACAGGCCGCGGTGACGGGAGCGGTGCAGGCCGTGGAGTACGCCGTCGGTGACGCGACGTGCGACGAGCGACAGGCCGCGGACGCGGTCGAGGATTTGGGGGTCGAGGAGATCGGGGGGTGAGCGGGTCATTACAATCGCTAAGCCGCGAGCGGCGGGGAACTACTGGGGTTTTATTTCGTTCAAAAGTTGGGTGATGATTTTGTCGGAGTCGATGCCTTCTGCCTCGGCGGTGAAGTTGGTCAGAACGCGATGTCGCAGCACGATCGGGGCGACATCGCGGACGTGGGCGGTGGTGACGTTGGTGGTTCCTTCGAGGACGGCCCGCGCCTTGGCGCCGAGTACGAGATACTGCACGGCGCGCGGTCCGGCTCCCCAACTGACGTATTTGCGAATGAAGCCGGGGGCGGGGGCCGGCGCATCGGGCAACGTCGGGCGCGTGGCGCGGGTGAGTTTCACCGCATAACCGGCGACGTGTTCACTGACCGGCACACGTCGAACCAGATTTTGCAGCGCGATCACCTGCACCGCGTTGAGCAATTTACTGACCGGTGATGAATCGGCGCCGGTGGTCAGCAGCGCGATCCGCAGTTCTTCCTCGGCGGAGGGGTAATCGACTTTCAGGGCGAACATGAAGCGGTCGAGCTGCGCTTCGGGCAGCGGGTAGGTTCCTTCCTGTTCGATGGGATTTTGCGTGGCGAGGACGAAGAAGGGCTTGGGCAATTCGTGGGTTTCGTTGGCGACGGAGACGTGGCGTTCCTGCATGGCTTGCAGGAGGGCGGCTTGTGTTTTGGGCGGGGTGCGGTTGATTTCATCGGCGAGGACGATGTTGGCGAACACCGGGCCGTGCATGAACCGGAAGGCGCGGCGGCCGGTGGCGCGATCTTCTTCAAGCACCTCGGTGCCGGTGATATCGGCGGGCATCAGGTCGGGCGTGAACTGAATGCGATGGAACTGAAGATCGAGGACATCGGCGAGGGTTTGCACCATCATGGTTTTCGCCAGGCCGGGCACACCGATGAGCAGCGCGTGGCCGGATGCGAGAATGGCGGTGAGCAGATCGTCGAGGACTTGGGACTGGCCGATGATGCGCCGTGCGATCTGGTCTCGCATTTGTTTGTGCGCCAGCGCGACGTGTCGGACGAGGGCGAGTTGTTGTTGCACGTCGGTTTCATTCAGCGTGGTCATTCAAACC
This sequence comes from Phycisphaeraceae bacterium, assembly GCA_041674345.1. Lineage (GTDB taxonomy): Bacteria > Planctomycetota > Phycisphaerae > Phycisphaerales > Zrk34 > JBAYVY01. Next base: position 3,987 of record JBAYVY010000230.1, read on the forward strand.
TCGATTGATTCACCAGAGGCGCAGAGACGCAGAGAAAACAACAGAACATCAGAACAACAGAAAAGCACAACATAGCACTTGGACTGATGTATGTTCTGCTGTTGTGCTTTTCTGTTGTTCTGTTTTCATTCTCTGCGTCTCTGCGTCTCTGCGGTTTAATTTCACTGCATCGAATACACGATCAGATTCGTGCCGAGTTTCAGGGCGTCGGGGGTGAGGTAACAGCGGGCGTAGGCGCTGAACTGGTGCGCCCAGCCGTCGCTCAGTCCCAGCGGGGAATAGAGGATCGACGGACGGTCATTGATGACAACGGCTTGGATTCCGGGGGCGACCGGCTGCGGTTCGTGGTTCATCCCCAGCCCTTTGATTTCATAGAACGCCTTGAAAACCGGATGATCGGCGGGCAGGCGCGCCAGCGGATGGTCGGGGTAGAGTTGCTTGCACAGATCACGGAACGCGGCATCGAATTGGGAGCGACCGGCGGCGGCGTCGGCGATCAATACCCCGCCGTTGTCCAGCCAGCGGCGAAGCAGGACGATTTCATCTTTGCGAAGTCGCGGGTCGGTGGTGCCTGTCATGTAGAGCATCGGATAGCCGAACAGGGCCGGGTCTCGCACCTGGATTGTCTTTCGCTCGAACTGGACGGCGATGGAGGTGTTGGCGGCGATGTCTTTGAGCAGCAGGGGCACGGCGGAGGGATTGGGATCCCAGTTGCCGTCGTGGATGAGTTGGACGAAGGTGAGTTGCCCGCGGGGCCTGACCGTCGGACCGGCCACTTCGGTGGTGTGTGCGAGGAACTTGGCCAGTCGTTGCTCGGCGGTGACGTAGGTGATGATGTTCAGACCCAGGCGCGTGGAATCGGTGGCATCGACGCGGAGGGTGGAGGGGTTGTTCCACTGGTTCCAACCGCAGGCCAGGTCTTCGCGGCTGAGGATGACCGCGGCGCGTGTGCCCAGTTCGATGGCTTGCAGGCGGGGCGGGGCGGATTGCGAGGGAACATCGCCCAGCGCGGCTTCGCCGGCGGAAGTGGGGGACAGGTATTTGATGTTGTCGATCGCATAGTAGCTGTGATAGAGCGGATGATCGGTCGGGAGAAGCGACAGCGGGTGATCGGGGAACATTTGGGCCAGTTCGGATTCGGCGGAGTCGAACGCGGCTTGCTGTCCGCAGCAGTTGATGAGAAGGGTTCCGCCGTCGAGTGTGTATTTCTGGAGGGCCTGGCGTTGGGTGTCGGTGAGGTCGAGGGGATAGTAGGCGCAGAGGTAGAGGATGGGGGTGGAGTGGGTGACGCCGGCTGCGAACTTGCGCTCGAGCGCGGCGATGTCGAGTTGTTCCCAGCCGTACCAGAGATCGAGATGCTTGCGACCGTTGCGCAGGAGGGTATCGACCGCGCCGGGCGAACCTTGCCACCCCCGGAAACTGAAGCTCGATAAATTGGCGAGTAACTTCGGCGGGGCGGGGGGGCGCTTTTTTTCGGTGCGACGCTGCGGAACGACGGGCAGGGGCAGGGGCGGAAAACCCTCGGCGGCCTTGGTGAAGTGCGGCTGCTCCTTCGGCGGAGTACCCCACATCGTGATCCGATCCTCCGCCCAAACGCCGCCCACCGGAAACAGCAACGCGATCCAACAGATCATCGCCAACGCCCAGCGGGTTCGTCGCATCGGTTGCTCCTGTGCAAGGTCTTCCATCATACAGGACGTTCGCGGCGGGAATGCTGTGTCAGACGCGAGGGGGCTGGGGAAGATAGTTTCGGGTTTCGAGTTTCGGGTTTCGAGAAAAACCCGCGGATTCCCGCTCGAAACTCGAAACCCGAAACTTCCCCCTATAGCCCCCCCTCCCTTCTTCCAACGCTTGACGCGCGATTTTATCGCATCACGGTAGCCGAGTTTCTTCCGATGCGATATCCCCTGGGCAAACGCATCTCATTTTGCCAGTCCACAACAGTTAGGGATATGTCAGCCATTGCGCCCGGGGGCACCGGCGGTAGTGTGTCTTTCATTGTCGCGAGGCCTCGCGGTTGGAACATTCACGACATTGGAACAGCATTGGAACATGGGTGCATGACACCCTACGCGGCTTGTCGGAGGGGTGAGCCGCACAACCAGTAGTGGTTCCAGCGGTCGTCGTTGCTGAGCCACAGCGAGCGCGGGGCGAGGATCGGTTCGACGCCGGCGGTG
>JBAYVY010000231.1:0-6139 GCA_041674345.1 Phycisphaeraceae bacterium
CGACCTCGGCGAAGGTCGCGTGGTTGCTGACCAGGTGCAGCACATGTTCCTTGCCCGCGGCGTTGAGTTTGAACAATCGCACCAGTCCCGTTTCAACGATGTAAATACCGGGGCAGGGATCATCCTGCGCGAAGATCGCCTCGCCGCGTTTGAAGGTTTGCCGCAGCGACATCGCCGCCAGCCGGTCGCACTGCGTTTCATCCAGTCCGGTGAACAGGCGGCAATTGCGTATGACGCCGCGGTTATCCAACATCGTGTGTTTCCTTGAAATCAAGATTAACCCCAGAGGCACAGAGAAGACAACAAAACATCAGGACAACAGAAAAGCAGAACATGTTATCGGGGGGATCTGATGTTCTGTTGTTTTGCTTTTCCGTTTTTCTGGTTTCATGCTCTGCGCCTCTTGTGGTTAATTATTTTCCAAAAAATTCCGCGAACTTGATCTACATCAAGGCGGCCACGCCGATTTTAGCCGAAAGTGGCGGTCCAACCTTTACGGAGATTTCGCCATGAACCTGTCCCTGTCCTGCAACCAGTGCGAACAAACCGCCCACGGCCACGCCTGTTCCATCAACGGCAAGCCCGGCGTCTGCGGCAAAGACATCGACATCCAGTCGCTCCAGGAAATCCTCCTCTACGGTCTGAAGGGCATGGCCGCTTACGCACACCACGCCCGCCGCATGGGTAAACACAACGAACAAGTTTCCGCCTTCATCGAAGAAGCGCTCTTCGCCACCATGACCAACGTCAACTTCGACTTCAACACGCTGCTCGGCCTGGTCCTCGAATGCGGCAGGCAAAATCTCACCGTCATGGCCATGCTCGAACAGGCCCATCTCGAAAACTTCGGCCAGCCCGAACCCGCCGTCGTCACCGAAGGCACGCAAGCCGGCCCCGGCATCCTCATCACCGGACACGATCTGCCCGACCTGAGGAACCTGCTCCAGCAGTGCGAGGGCACCGACATCAAAGTTTACACCCACGGCGAAATGCTGCCCGGCCATATGTATCCGAAACTGCACCAACACCCCCACCTCGCCGGTCACTATGGCGGGGCGTGGCAGAAACAAAAACAGGAGTTCGAACAATTCCCCGGCCCGATCATCGCCACGACCAATTGCGTGCTGATACCGAAGGACTCGTACAAGGATCGCCTGTTCACGACGCGCGCCACCGCCGTGCCGGGCTGCACACGCATCACCGATGACAACTTCGCACAGGTCATCGCGCTGGCGAAAAAGCTGCCGCCGTGCCCCCGGAATATCGTGAAACAATCGACGGTCGGGTTTCATCAGTCGGTGATTCTGTCGAAGGCCGGTGTGATTGTCGATGCCGTGAAACAAGGCAAAATCAGCCGGTTTTACGTGATCGGCGGATGCGACGGCGCCGAGCCGGGCCGCAATTATTATTCCGACTACGCGCGGAACACGCCGGACGATTCGTTCATTCTGACCCTCGGCTGCGGCAAGTATCGCATCCGCGACCACGACTACGGCGAACACCTGGGCCTGCCCCGCTTCATGGACATGGGCCAGTGCAACGACGCCTACGGCGCGATCAACGTCGCGGTCGAACTGGCCAAGGCGTTCGACTGCGGCGTGAACGATCTGCCGCTGACCATCGTGCTGAGCTGGTTCGAGCAGAAAGCCGTCGCCGTGCTGCTGACGCTGCTGTCGCTGGGCGTGAAGAATATCGCCATCGGCCCCAACGCCCCCGGCTTCGTCTCGCCCAACGTGTTCAGGGCGCTGAACGAAAACTTCGGCCTGAAACTCATCGGCGAAGACGGCCAAGCCGACGCGCTGGCGTCGGTGGCCGTGCCGGCATAAACCAAGCCGCGACCGGTGGTCGCGGTTCTGGAAGATGTGAACGCGCCGAAAAAACAAGGGCGTGCCGTAAATCGAAGACCACGACCACCGGTCGCGGCTTTGTGGGTAATATGGCGTCGTGAACAACGACTGCGAAACCGAATCATGGCTGCCCCGCCGTCCGTCCGTCGCGTTCGTCGGCGGGGCGATCATTGTCGTCATGTTGCTGGTGTGCGTCGGGTCGTTGCCTGTCACGTTGACGCGCTATGCCGACACGACGCTGGCCGCGAAACTGGAAGCGCCGGGCGGGGCCTACTGGATGGGCAGCGATGCGCTGGGGCGGTCCGTCATGGCGCGGTGTCTGCTGGGCGGGGCGATCTCGCTGGGCATCGGCGCGGCGGCGGCGTTCATCAGCGTCGTCATCGGCACGGCGTGGGGACTGGTCGCCGGTTATGCCGGGGGACGCATCGACGGACTGATGATGCGAACCGTCGATGTGTTGTACGGCCTGCCCTACATTCTGCTGGTCGTGCTGCTGGGCGTCGCGCTTCAACCGGCCCTCGAATCACGGCTCGGCCCCGACGTCGGCAATCTCGTGACATTGCTGATCGCCATCGGCGCGGTGAGCTGGCTGACGCTGGCGCGGGTGGTGCGGGGGCAGGTGTTGAGTTTGCGCAACATGCCCTTCATCGAATCCGCGCGGGCCGCGGGCCTGCCGACGACTCGCATTTTGCTGCGGCACGTGTTGCCGAACCTGATCGGCCCGGTGGTGGTGTATGCGACGCTGACGGTGCCGCAGGCGATTTTGCAGGAATCGTTTTTGAGTTTTTTGGGCATCGGCGTGCGCGACCCGGTGCCGAGCTGGGGCAATCTCGCCGCCGCGGGTCTGAACGAATTGAACCCGATCAAAAGTCACTGGTGGTTGCTGGTCTGGCCCTGCGTGCTGCTCGGCGTGACGCTGCTGTCGCTGAACTTCGTCGGCGAAGCGATGCGCGAACGGTTCGACCCCCGGCACAGTCAATCGGCAAGTTCGTGATTGTTTTAAAACTCTTCGCGGAGAGTGATGAGGCGCAGAGGCGCGGAGAAGATTGAAAAGGCGAAACCAATCCAGTATCTTCTCCGCGCCTCTGCGCCTCCGTATGCTCCGCGATAAAAAATGATTGGACTTACTCAAGGATACGTTCATGTCCGACATGCCATCTTTCACCCCCGCCGGTTTCGTCAACGCCGCCGACTTCGGCTTTTCGCCCGACTCGTCCGGCATGGACAACGCCCGCGCCCTTCAGCGGGCCGTCGATCAGACCGGCACGATCGTCGTCTCCCGCCCCGGCACGTACAAAATCGCCGACACGGTGCTTTTGCCCAGCCACACGTCGCTGATCTTCGGGCACAACATCTTCCTCAAAAAGGTCGATGAGCAAGGCCCGTTCACGCACGTGTTGCTGAACAAGGGCGCTCTGACCCAAACCACCGACCATTGCATCCGCGTCGAAGGTTTGTCCCTCATCTGCAACGGCATCGACGTTCGCACCTTCCGCGAAGTGTTCGGCCTGCACGGGCAGATCGCTTTCTTCCATATCCATGATCTGCGCATCGAACGCTTCCGCTGCCTCGATCTGGGCAAGGCGCAATACGGCATCCATGTCTGCACCTTCGAGGACATCCTCATCAACGATGTCATCATCAAAGGCGACAAAGACGGCGTACACCTGGGCCGGGGCAAACGCTTCGTCATCAGCAACGGCACGTTCGAGACGTTCGACGATGCCGTCGCGCTCAACGCACATGACTACGACGTGGGCAACCCGGAACTCGGCTGGATCGAAGACGGCGTCGTGGAAAAATGCTTTGACCTGAACGCTGAAAAAGTCATTGGCTTTTTCTGCCGGATTCTCGCCGGGGCGTGGATCGACTGGCGAACCGGCATGGAAGTGCAGAAGTCGGACACGGTGGTGTCCAACGGCCGGCTGTATCGCGTACAGGCCCCGGCGGACGGCAAGATGTTCCGATCCGTCACGCAGCCGACGCACGCCACCGGCACCGTCACGCTGGACGGCATCCGCTGGGTGATGGTGCAGAACGACGTGACACACACCGCTGGCGTGCGCAACGTGGTGTTCCGCGACATTTATCTGGAAAAGCCGCGCATCGGATTTTCGATCCACTTTGATGCGGACCAATACAGCCGGTCGTACTATCCCGGCGCGATCGTGCCGCGGCAGGAACAGATCGTGTTGGACAACATTCGCGTGTTGCATGACCAGCCGGTCCAGTTGCTGTCGATCGGCACGCCGATCAATGTGGTGACGATCAGCAACAGCGGTTTGCGCAACAGCCGGATCGACTTCACGGATACACGCGCGATGGATGATTATCTGAAAACGCACATCAACATGATCGGCTGCACGTTCAGTCACGGCGGGCCGATGGACCTGGTGACGAATCACGTTCGCAAAGAGATCGTGTTGAAAACGTCATCGAGTGTTGAACTGCATGAAGCGTTCGGCGCGAATGTCGTGCCCGGCCCCGGTCGCATCACGGTCGATTCCGACCTGTCGGGATTACGACGGTAGCGCCTTCCCTCGGAAGGCGTGTGAGAAGTTGTTGATGGACGGTCGGTCCTGCGTCCTGCGGGAGTGGCGATTTTCCGCAAGCCGCAAGCCGCAGGACGCAAGCCCTTCTCACACGCTTTCTCAGCCCCCGTTCCCCGCCCCCGGAAGATTGGGGCCGGGAAGTTCATTTCCACGGAGGTTCGTCGCCGGGTGGGCTTTGCGATATTCCATCATGCCGGACGGTTCGGGGAAACGCTCTTCGGGGGTCAGCCCGCCGGGCTGGTTGGCCGCCTCGGCCAGCAGCGCCGCGCGGATGCGGTCCCACGTCGCTTGTTTCAGTTCCGTCGGCGCGTTCAGCCAGATGCGCTCTTTCAGACCGAACGGCATCTGGCCCGACGGCGCGGTCATCGCCTGTGCGAACATATCCACCTTCATCTGATCGAACGGCGGCAGCCCCATGCGGTTGCGATCCGTGCCGAAGGTCTTGTAGTTCTGCTGGCTCTGGTAATACTCATGCACCTGTTGAGCCAGTTGGAGGCACGACGCGGCGATGCGCGGGCGGTCATCGGCGAAGCCCGCCACGATCGCCTGTCGCAACTGTCCGATGATGATCGTGCGGGCGTCATCCAGCGATGTGATGTTTTCCTTGACCCGGCTTAAAACGAACTGCTCCAGGGGTTGCGAATACTTCTCCATCCGGTCGCTCTGTTTCAGTCCGAACAACCTGCCGAGCTTCGCATACAACCGCTGCGCCTCGGCCTTGTAGCCATAGAAATAGGCCTGATTGATGCACCAGATCAAAAAGTTTTCGTGACCGGCTTCAAAGCTCTGCGGTGCCGCCGACTCCGCGTAAATCCCGCCGATCCGTTCGCCGGCACCGTACAACGCCTGTTCATATGCCTCGAAAAATCGCGGGTCCGGCAGCGTGTCGTAATATCCGATCACCGGGTCAAAACTGACGTCGCCGGTGTGGACCAGCGCCTGCAACGAATGCAACACCTGCCGATCGGTGTTGAGGATTTCAAAGTAGTCGTTATCAACCTTGTTCAGTTTGACCTGCCCGACTTTCACGCCCATCGCCGCCCAGTAAAGCCCGTGACTCGCCGGGTGACGCCAGTCCAGCGGCAACGCGAACGGATGCTCCCCTTCGCCCGCCGCCCCCGGCTCATCGCCCGATTGACGCAGCCAGTCGCCCAGCATCAGTCGATACATGTACGACCCGCTCATGTGGTAATGCTCGCGCAGCACCTTCGCCCGAAGGAACGGCAGCACCACCTCGTCCCGCAATTTCGCCATTCCGGGGGCGGGGGTCGCCGAGTCGCCGTCATTCAGCCACGCGACCAATGCCTCATCCGCCTTTTCCTCGCCCGGCGCCGACAGCACCTTGTAACCCAGCCTCATCGCGTCCAACCGCAATCGTGACCGGCCCAGACGTTGCATCAGCTTGTCGTCCAACTCAAACCCCGCCGCCCGCAACGCATCCAGCAGCGGCGCGGCCCGCGGGTGATCGGCCACCAACCGCGCGACAGCCGGCTGGCGAAGCAACGCCAATCGCCGCTCGTTTTCATCCGCCATTTGCCGCAAACCCGCCGCGATCGCCTGATCCGCTTCCGTCAATTCGCCCGCCCCCTCCCGCGCACGCCTGCTGAAGTTCGCCGGCTCGCTCAAACTCAACGCCGACATCATCGACTTCAAATCCGCGCGCTCGTTCATCCACTTCCGCAACTGGTCCTGCGTCCGGCTCGTCAACTCATCCACCGCGAAATACCGCTGATCCATCTC
>JBAYVY010000232.1:0-6129 GCA_041674345.1 Phycisphaeraceae bacterium
CCTGAAGCGGGCCTGCCGCCGCACATAAAGTTAATGCCATCGCCGCCATCGTGAACTGTCGTTTCGTTTTCATCGCAACTGTCCTCCATCTAACTAAGAAAGGGGTATCGTGCATCGGAACCAAATACGTATATGAACAAAATACACCGCCGATTTCGGAATGTCAAGAAAATATTGCGTCGATTGGCGGGAAATAGGTATAGTGTGTCCTGTTCTCGCTGGAAAGATCGTCTGGGAACTTTAGAGAACCAAGAAAAGAACTCACCACGGAGTTCACGGAGCACACGGAGCACACGGAGCAGAAATTGAAAACGGCTTGTATCCGCCCCTTTTCTCCGTGATCTCAGTGATCTCCGTGGTGAATCTGAATTCCCGGCATAATGCGGCGATCCCTAATATGACCTTTTCCCAAAAAGAGTTGGCGCGGATTTCGGGGTTTTCGCAGTTCACCGTCAGCCGGGCGCTGGCGGGGCATTCGCACGTGGCGGAGGCGACGCGGAGCAAGATTCTGCGGCTGGCCGAGCGCCACGGCTACCGGCCCAGCGCCGCGGCGCGGGCGATGCGGCATGGCCAGACGCGGCAGATCGGCGTGGTGTTGCACAACGACGCCGAACATCCCTTTGAAAACCCCGCCGCGTTTGAAATGGTCCTGGGCATCAACAATCGTCTGGCGACGGAGGATTACATGGTGGTGCTGGTGCGCATCAGCGATGTGACCGAATCGTTGCGCACCGACTCGCGGGTGTTCCAGGAACACGCCCTGGACGGCATCATCGTTTCGGGGATGGCCCCTTCCGATGTGACCGACCGGATACGCGCCCTGGTTCCGAACTGTGTTTTTGTCGATTGCAACGTCTGGGAGCCGGAACATTGCGTCCGGCGGGACGAGCAGGCCGCCGGACAAATGGCGGCGCGGGCGTTGATCGCGGTCGGTCATCGGCGACTGGCGTGGGTGGGGCCTGTGCCGGAACCCGGCAGACATTACAGCGTGTTCCAGCGATATGAAGGCGTCCAGGCGGTCGCCCGGGAAGCCGGCCTCCCGCTGGAGCATTACGGCATTTACCCGGTCGGCATCCCCTCGGAACAGGCGCATCAGAGCGTGGTCCGCGATGTCCGCCGGTGGTGGGAGGCGGGGGACCGCGACCAACGGTCGCGGCTTTATGGTTCACTTCCGGGGACACTTCCGGGGGCGGGGGTGATTACTTACAACACCAACCTGGCGATGCGGTGGCTGGCGGCGACCAGCGAGGCGGGCTTGCTGCCGTGCAGGGACTATGGTCTGGTCTGCTGCGATTCCACCTACGACATGTCCTGTGGTTTTTCCACCCTGTCGCGTGCGCTGTTTGATCGTTTCGAGATGGGCATACAAGTGGCGGAGATGATGCTTCAGGTGCTCCGCGACCCGCAATCCCAGTGCGCTTCGCGTCTGATTCCCGCCTCGTGGTACCCCGGCGGCACCCTGGCGAACGTGTGTCCACCCTCTGAAAGGTTCCGGGGTTCCGCCCCAATTTCCGGGGATGGGGAATGATGACGGGCAAACCACCAACTCAAGTCGCGGTCGCACCGCCCCCTGGTTCCCTCCCGGATCATTGGGCAGACCCGGTTCCGGCGGGTCGCAAGGGCTTGCACGCACGGGTGGGCATAGGATAAACTGCCCCGTGAATTGATGCCGGTCCAAAGGAACAAGGTCCGATTCCATGAAGCCGTGCGATGCGATTGTGCGTGAAACGATGGAATGGGCCAATCTCTGGTGGAGCCACGCCGACGACCCGGCCCGCCGGTGCGTGCTGCTGGTCGGCGATTCGATCGCCGTGGGTTACAGCACCACCGTCATGTCCGAACTGGACGACTTGGCCTACGTGGATCGGCTGGGCGGTTCGCGGGCGGTCAACGATCCGTGCTGGGCGAAGGAACTGGCGTACATGCTCGGCGAGTACGACATTCCGGGGAATGATTTGTATCAACTTGCGTCGGGCAACGCCGCGTGGCGCTCGCCCGATGGTTATCACTACACCCCCGAAGCACAAGCGCCATTGGGTCGCGCCGTCGCTTCGGCAATACGGAGTATTCTTCATGGCCAGTAATCGTCTGACCGGTCAGCGCGCCTGGTTCGCCGACGCGCGTTTCGGTGTGTTCATCCACTTCGGGCTTTATACGCTGCTGGGCGAAAATGAAAACGCCTGTCGCAAAAATCGCACGCCCGCCGAATACGAAAAGCAGCTCATGCCGCTGTTCAATCCGACGCGGTTCAACGCCGATGACTGGGTTAAACTCATCCAGGACGGCGGGGCGACCTATCTGGTCCTCACCACCAAACACGGCGAGGGCTTCTGCCTCTGGGACACCGATCAGACCCATTTCAAAGTCACCAACACGCCGTTCAAACGCGATATCGTCCGCGAAGTCGCCGACGCCGCCCACAAACATGGTCTGCGTCTGGGCCTCTACTTCGCTTCCGACAACTGGCACTACCGCGAACCGGGCTACGGCTCCCCCGAATCACGCACCTACCCCACCTACGTCGAAGCCCTGCTCCGCGAACTGCTCACCCGCTACGGCCAGGTCGATGAAATCTGGTTCGACGGCCACGATGAACGTCTGACCGTCGATATCGTCCGCAACCTCATCGACATGATTCACACGTTGCAACCTTCCTGCGTCGTCGATAATCGCGCCGTCGATATGTCCAAACACAGCACCTGCCTGCTCGGCGATTTCGCCACGCCCGAACGCATGATCCCCGAATCGCTCACCGCCGACGCCCCGTTCATCGAATGCTGCGATGCGATGGGCGTGCATAGCTGGGGTTATTACAAGGGCGAACGTTTCTGGTCCGTGCCCGAACTGGTCCGCCGGCTCAGCCGCGTTTCGTGCATGGGCGGCAACTATCTGCTGAACATCGAACCCCAGCCCGACGGCGTGATCCGCCCCGAATGCGTCGATCGTCTCCGCCAAATGGGCCGGTGGATCAACACGCATCGCAACGCCCTGTTCAAAACCACGCCCAGCCCGCTGATCCCCCGCGATCCCAGCGCCGATCACCAGCCGCCGGTCGGCATGGCATGCGCCAACGACAAATCCCTCTACCTCCATCTCCACCACTGGCCCGACAGCGATGACGTTCTGGTCAAACACCTCACCAGCACGCCGACCTGCGCGAAACTCATCGGCTCCGACACGCCGCTCGCCGCTGAGATGGCGAAAGACGGCTTGCGCATCACCGGCCTGCCCTCCGAACCGCCGACCTCCAACGTCAATGTCATTCAACTCGATTTCGCCGCGCCGCCGGTTCTCGATCTCGATGCGATCCATAAAACCAGCCGCGTCGTCACCCCCGTCCCGCCCGGCGAAACCGTCAACCTCACCCCTGATGCATCGACCCGTTACGGAACCAACGGCATCAACTGGCCCCGCATCAATCGTTTCGCCAACGGCAATGTCTCCGTCGGCTTCATGGTTTACCGCGAATGTGCCGTGCAATGGCATCTCGATGTCCAACAGCCCGGCCGCTATGACCTGTTCGCCGACCTGGGCACCGCTTCCATGCAGAAAGACGCTGAGTTCACCATCACCGTCGCCGGCCAAACCCTCGCGGCCAAAACCGTCGAGAACGGCTGGTACGACCGGTGCGCCCGCATGAAAATCGGCACGGTCAACCTCCCCGCGGGCCCCGCCGTCGTCGATTTGCAAATTCAGAAAATGCCCAGCCATTTCAGCGACATCCACCGTCTGGTCCTCCAGCCGGTCGCCAAAGCGTAACTCCGTCCGCGAACCGCGAACCCAAAACCCCAGGTGCGTCATGACACAAGTGAAAACCGTCGATGCGTTGCCCGCCGGATTGCTGCCCGTGAAGGTCGGGCCGGACCTGTTCGCCTTCATGATCGAACTGGATCAGGCCGAGTGGGGCGAGCCGACGCCTTCCAGTCGGCACTACACCACGGTGGAGGAACTGCGTGCCCATGTTCCGTCCAACGGCACGCGCGTCTGGACCGACTTTGATCTGCCCAAACTCGAACGGGCCGTGCAGGGCGGTCGCCTGGTGATCGTGGACTTTTGGCTGGCGTCCAGTCAGACGCTGCGCCATGCCCGCCGCGATGGCGTTGAGTTCCAGCAATACCTCGACCAGCGCGTCGCGTGGCTGCACCAGTTGCAGAAGCAGTGGGGCGATCGCGTCTGGTTCTGCATCTGCGGCGAACAGGACAACGGCCTGAGGTGGCCCGAAACCGCCTTCCCCTCCAAGTTCGACGCCTTCCGCTTTTTCCGCGACGCCCATCTCGACAACATCCCCAACACCTTTTCCGACGGCCCGGAACCCGGCTTTGAACCCCACTGCGTTCGCAAAATGGCCGACGTGCCCATGATGCGCGATCGCTACCGGATCGACTGGTCCAAAGAACCCGTCGCCGTGCAGGCCTGCCACTGTAACGGCGCTCATCATTATTATGACTGGGGTGCCGGGCTGGTCTGGTTTGAACACAACTGCTACCTGTTCAACGATCAGGTCACCACGGCGTTCCTGCGAGGAGCCGCCCGGCAGTTCGGACGCATCTGGGGCGTCGATTTCTCCACCTGGGGCGATCCCACCCGCGCCACCACCCACTACGACGCGCAAGGCCGGCGATGCGGCGGCGTCTCCCTCAGCTTGCTCCAGCGACAATACCTCGCCTCGTATTACAGCGGCGCCAACGCCCTGCTGTCCGAATCCAGCGCTTCGACCGCATGGATGCCCACGCCCGACGGAGGCAAAACCCTCTCCCCGCTGGGCCAATGGTGCCGCGACTTCGGTCATCACACGCTGCTGAATAAAGACAAACGCGGCCGCGCCCATGCGCCCGTCGCCCTGCTCATGGAAAAATACCACGGCTGGAACCCGCGCGATCACCGCGTCTGGGGCGGCACCGTTCCCTACACTCGTGATGAACAGCAACTGGATAACTTCTTCGACCTGGCGTTCCCCGGTCAATCGCAGGGCTTTTACCGGGACGATTGGCGAAAGCCCGGCTGCGAGCCGCGGTATCCCGTGCCCGACCGCGATATCGAAAAATGGCGGCTCGCCGTGCGCGACGGTCTGGACACCCGCCCCCTCGAACGCGGCTACCTCGCCGCAAGCACCTGGGGCGACAGCTTCGATGTCCTGCTCGATGATTGCCCGCTGGATATCCTCCCCCAATATCCGCTGGTCGTCCTCCTCGGCGGCATCCGCCTCAATGCCGCGCTTCGTCTGAAACTCGAATCTTTTGTCCGGCAAGGCGGCACCGTCCTGGCGCATTGCCAACAGGTGCCCCCCGATCTCGATGCGTGGTTCGGCGTCTCCTGCGACCGCGCCCGCCTCCGCCATGCCTGGTCGTTCACCAGCGCATGGGATCAACGCGAGTACGACATCGGCAGCGGCCAGTATCACCCCATGACACCGCTCGACGATCAGACAAAACCGCTCATCACCGCGTCGGGTCGGCGCAATGTCGTGGCCACGCAACGCGCCATCGGCAAGGGCCGCGTCATTTTTGTCTCGTTGCCTTACCTCCAACATGCCCCCGATTCGCCTTTCTCACCCGTCTGCCAGGCGTTGCTGGACCACCTGATTCAGCCGCACCTGCTGGTGGATGTGCGGGGAAGGCCGATCCAGTTCGTCGTCACCGATCAAACCGATGCCGTCACCGTGCTGGTCAATAACAACGACGACCGCGCATGGAGCGGCTCGGTACTCTGCCAAGATTCCACCCTCGACCCCGCGACCGCCTCGGATGGCTGGACAAATCAGCCCCTGGCGTCGGCGTCGGCGGGCGACCGCCGGCTGTCCCTGTCGCTGCAACCGTTCGAGTGGGCGATCATCAAAATCCCCCGTCGCCGCTGAAAACGCACGTGCTTCGATAGAGCCGAATGCGTGAACAATCGCGGGGCGAAGAAAAAGGGGATGCGTACATATGTTGACCGCGAGAGGGCGGGGGTGTGAGGTGGAGGCATGGCCGGAAGCACGAAACAACAACCCGGCGGCGCGGTGTTTCACGCTCTCAATCATTACTTTGTTTTCAGTGAAAGCAAAGTAATCATCGTCGCTGTTTGATGCGGCAAATACCGATGGAAAATGTGAATTGGGCCGGAAAAGACGCAAGTAAAACCGTACCTGTC